>CAYFOB010000499.1:0-3572 GCA_964344525.1 uncultured Thiomargarita sp. | reverse complement strand
AATCAATCACATAAATCATAAGAATCACAGTTCAAAATTATTTAGGAACAAGTTAAAAACCTCGTCCGAAACTTAAAAAGTGCAAGCACGTAAATATTCCAACAAACGCTGCCTGATATTTGCATGGTTCAAGGATTGAATATGCCCACTGCCAGGAACTAACCAAAGCTGTTTTGGTTTTTTGGCAGCTGCATACAATCGTCGGGCGTGGTGCGCGGGAATAACTCTGTCTGCAGTGCCATGGATGATTAAGACCGGAATAGGACTGATGCGAGAAATATCAGTCAGTGGTTTGTAGACATCGTTGATTCCCAAAGATAGGGGCCATTGGAATGCCCAAGTCAACCAAAAATCAGCCAATTTTTCCCGAACTATTTCGCGGTAACCAACAAAACTGCTGTCTATAACCAAAGCGCAGACTCCATCTTGATAGGCAGAGGTGGACAGGCTGGTGATAGCCAAACTGGCTCCCAAACTTTGTCCAAACAAAACAATGTTTGGTGACCCCTTTTTGCGTTGTATCACCGTTGCCAATGCTGCTTCCACATCTTTGTGTAAGCCATCCAAGTCTGGTTCTCCTTGCGACAAACCATACCCCCGATAGTCAAACAAGAACACATTAAATCCAACAGCTGGTAGCCAAGCCACATTGGCTATATGGGTGCTGATATTTTCCGCATTACCATGGAGAAATACCACCGTTCCCTGCGCCTCTGTTTGCGCAGGTAGCCACCAACCATGCAAGCGTACTGCATCTGTGGTGCTAAAATAAACGTCTTCATAAGCCAAGTTAAGCTGCGCTGGGGTTCGCAGTAAACGGTTTTGGGGATAAAAAAACAGTCCAGTACAGGCGCTGAGCAGCCAGACACTGAAGCAGATCAATACGAATCGTGGTCTCATCAAAAATACCAATGCCAACTTAATTCAACGTGGGAATCAGCCTTGCCAAAATAATGGCGACTCAACAATAAACGTAAAGCACTGTTTTGGCTCATGCTTAACCGTTGCTCCAGGGCCACTTTGTGCAAAGTTTGTGTATGGCCCAACTCAAAACGTTGTGTAGTGCCATATAAATGCATACGCCAACGCAAACCTGCATCTACAAACACACCAACACTGCCACCCACTCCCAATGAGTGATAATGTTGCAGTGCATTGCCAATATCGAGGGTGCTTTCCAGAAAACCATACCCTAGCACATTGGCGTTTAGCTGATAACTCAGTCCTGCACCACCGTTAGTGCGGTACACCAATGAGCCTTGTCTGCGCTGCCAGCCTGTGTTGATTTTCCAAGAAAGGGGTTGAAAAAAACGATCGCGTGGTGCTAAAGAAACAATTTCGATGATTTTCAAACTATCAACCGTTACATTGTTCGTTTGATGGCGCAGAGATAAGTCTAAAAAATTAATGTGTGCGCCGTGCACATAACCCGCACCTGGATCCAGTAAATCGTGGTAGGCAGGACGTAGACGCAAACTTTGATAATAGTGTTCTCCATTCTGCCCCAAACCAACAGTTAGGCGAAAATTGTTATGTCCCTGATCAGGGCGCTTTGGGGTTGGCGGTTGAGATAGTGTAGCTGTAGAAGGTAAACGGCTACGCGCCACGAGCAGCGTCCGTAAACGCCCTGTTTTCTTTGATTGGGGTGCCTTTATGTGTTGATAATATAAATAATCATAAGCCACTTCCAGGATTTTTGCGCGTGCTGTTACATCTAACGCTGCAAATTGTGTATCATTCGGCTCTCGTCGACCCTCTACCAACTTGAGCACCCAATCCTGTTGTTCTTGAGACAACAAATATAGACGGTGGCGCAACTGAGTAGCGCTGGCAGGCCGAAAAATAGCCTGTTTTAGTATCCCTGGTGTGGAAACGATAACACGCACAGTCTCCCCTGGGATAACCCATAATGGGAATTGGTCACGCAAATGCAGCGTCGGACGCGCCACTTCTAACAAAGACAGCAGGTGATAAGCGCAGTTTTCATCAAAAAAATAGTAATCAAAATAAATATTGTCCAATTCCCACACATGCCTAAGCAAACGGTGGACTTCAGCCGGGGTAAAATTGAGTTGATATTCCCATAGATCTCTATTTTCCAAATCGCTGTATTCTTTAACTTTCTTATAATAGGGCAAGATGGAAAACAGCCCAGGATACCCCCCAGTAATTCCTTTGACTGCAAACACAAAACCATTGGTTTCCTCTGTGGCAGCCGCATAGTTGAGGGCGTGTGCGAGCAGGCGGGTTTGTTCAGTTTGGTTTTGTTGATCAATACGCAGCAACGTGTGACCAAACATGGAGGACGGATTGTTCAAATAAGCGCTAGGAAAAATTAAACTCAATCCTGCAGGTTGCAATTGTGCAACCCACTCTTTAAAACGCGAGCAGGGTTGTGGTGGTAGACGTATCGGGTCAAAAGCGAGTTGTTGTTTAAGCCAGTGATAGCGGGCTATAAACGCACATTGGGGGTGTTGTGCGTTTTCTGGTGGAACAAAAAAAGCCCTCAATGTGGCTTCCAATTCTGCTTGTGGATTTGTCTTACCGAGGGGCGCGTTAAAAAACTGAGGATCGTCAACTTCACTCACATATCCACCACGACTTGGTTGGTAATGTAGCAGTGTATGCCACTCTCTTTGTTTGGCCAATTTCAGGACGCGGGACTGCTTAAGTAGACTTTGCAAGTAAGCCAAATCTTCCGCGTGCAGGGCAGGGATCAGGAATAATAGTAACAGGGGGAATATTTTCAATTGAGCTAAAAGGTGGTTTTTCACTACAAAAATATTTGAGTTTAAACCTTCAAGGTTTGTCAAACCTTGAAGGTTTTTGGGTCAGCTATAACTATAGCGTTTCAATACCGGATCAGCAGCCAACACACCGTTCAAACTCAAGAGTACGTCAGTCGATGTGACTTTTTCATGCGGAAAAATTTGTGCAAAATGGCTCTTAACTGTATTAAAAAACGCCAGCTTATCCTGCGCTTTCACCTTCATCAGGTCTGCCAAGGAATAAAGGGTTTCACCTTCACCTACCGCCATGTCGCGGGCCAACTTGTCCAAGTTTTGATCAGTAAACAAGGCAACATTAGCAGGCACGGTGACCACACCATCTGGCGTACAACCCAAGGTGCCCGAAGTAATACCAAAAGTTTGATTACCAGAAATGTTGTTGGTGGTAACAGCCAAGACTTGTGGAACCATGCCTGATTTGCCTTCCCAAACCATTGAACCCAGGCCACAACCGACATTATTCTGCGCGGCTATAACTGAAGCGGCTGGCAAAGTTGCCAATGTGGCCACTGTTAGAATAAGTTTTTTCATAATTTTTTTTTCGCAGTAAAAATGTTGAAAAACAGCGTATGAAATGTTAATGAATAACATTCATTGCTCACTTTAACAATAATTAAAAAAAAAATCTAATTTTAATTTTTTATTAATTCTATAAATAAAAATAAATTTTGCTCCAAATTGTCTGAATCAGAATTTTGATTCAGACAATAGACATGTCCCTAAATAATTTGATCTGATTATTATGAGGGCGCTAATGCGGATTTTTTCCTCAAATCAATCACA
>CAYFOB010000498.1:0-3576 GCA_964344525.1 uncultured Thiomargarita sp. | reverse complement strand
TCATGTTCCTCATGTTCATCAGTGTCATGTTCTTGATGCTCATCAGCGTCATGTTCTTCATGTTCATCAGTGTCATGTTGCTTTTCGTGTACTTTCCACACGGTCTCCACATTAGTCAAAATCAAACGATCTATCACGGTGCCAGTGGGTTTTAATATCCCTGTTACGGTGTATTCATCATGAATATGTTTTTCTCCTGTCGCATCATGAGTCAAACCATGTACGCCAACAAAGGGGGTGCCAATTTTTAAACCAGTTTGTTGTGCAACTTCAGCGCCTAAAGTGGCTTCCAAGGTTTTTTCCCATAAACGCCCTTGTGCTAAGCTGGCTTTGTAATGCAAAGGATAAGCCGTTGTTGTACCCACAATCCGATAGCCATGATAATTGTCACCCAAAGCTAAAGGTATTGCCGTTTTGACCCTTTTCTCTTGCATCAACTTTTGTGCTTCGCTGAGTGAAATATTACCTGTTGGGATATCAGCATGATAAATACTGGATAAAATCAATTGCAATGGACTGCCTTTAGCACCCACCACTAAATCAATACCGCGTGCATCCCGCAATAATTTTTCTTCAAGTTGGTGACTAAAAAGCAATAACACCACAATAGTGCCCATGCCTAAAGCCAACAGCAGCAAATTTAGCAGGGTATTCAAAGGATTGGTTCGCAAGTAAGCGCCACTTAATGTGAGTAAATTCATGCGGGCACCTCCAAACTCAATTGCTCTGTAAAGCGTTGCTTGACACGCGCATCATGGGTGGCAATCACCAGAGTCGCATTGCATTCTTTGGCTTGGTTTTCTAGTAAATCCAGGACTTGCTGACAATGGGCATCATCTAAACTTGCCGTTGGTTCATCACACAACAGAATTTTTGGACGGTTGATGACAGCGCGCGCTAATGCAACACGCTGCGCTTGTCCTTGACTGAGTGTCTGTGGATAAGCCTTTTGTTGAGCCGTTAAGTTTAATTGCGCCAACACGGTTGCCACTCGTTTTTTATCCTGGGGCAGATTAGCCAAATATTGCGCTAAGGTTAAATTTTCAAAGACTGTTAATGCCTTGACTAAATGTTGGCGCTGAAAAACAATGCCAATATTTTGCCCCCGAAAATGATCTATTGACTCAAGTTGCGCTAAATTTTGATCAGCAATGGTAATGTCACCTTGTTGTGGTGTCAGCAAACCCGCCATAATATGCAATAAAGTCGTTTTACCGCTGCCAGAGGAGCCTTTGATGAGGCAATGTGTGCCCTGGGTTCCTTCCCAGTGTGATAAATTTAAAACAGTTTGCTTTCCATAGCGATGCTGTATTTTGTCTAATAAAAACATTTGATTAACCTAAAGATATCAAATATCTGCCAGGTTTTGGCAGATATTGAGGAAAATTACTGACTCAAGCATTGCCTCAATGAGAAAGTCAAATGGCCTAGCAAAACAAAATAACTATCAGTTTTAGCAGCTAAATCGACTCCTAAAGGATCAAGTACCCCGCGTCGTACTGTGGTACCTTCTATCAAAGTGGTCACCAAAGCAGACTCAAATTGTGGTTCACTAAAAACGCAACGAACTTGCTGCGTTTTCAAACGGGCACGCAATTGAGCCAATCGTTTGGCCCCTGGGGGACTTTCTGGTGATAGCGTAATGGCACCAACTGCTGTTAATCCATAATGATGCTCAAAATATTGATAAGCATCATGGAACACTAAAAATGGTACTGTTTTGACAGGCGCTAAATATTTCCTAAAAATTTGATCAACCAAATCAATTCGTTCAAGCAAACGAGTGGCATTAGCGGTATAACGAGCCGCATTATTGGCATCAATTTCACTCAAAGTGTGGGCAATGGTTTGCACAATCACTTTAGCATTGTCAGGATCAAGCCAAATATGTGAATTAATCTCAAATTCATGATCCTCCTCATGATGATCCTCCTCATCATGATCCTCCTCATGATGATGAGTTTCCCAAGCCTTGCCCTCGCGCACTTTCAATAGGTTTAAGCCTGGCGCATCAATTAAGCGCACAATGTGGGCACTGAGCGTGGTCAAAGTTTTCTTTAAAAAACTCTCCGCAGTGGGTCCAACCCAAATAACCACAGTCGCCCTATGTAACCGCTTGACTTGTGAAGGAAGTAGATTGTAAGTATGTGGCGATTCTCCCCCATGCAATAATAAATAGGGCGTACCCACGCCATCCATAACTCCACTGACAAGTGCATGAATTGGCTTGATTGTCGTCACCACTTGAAGCGCTTCAGCCTGCTGTGCAATTAACAATAAGCCTAGCCATAAAATCTTAAGTTTAAACATGTTTCCTCCGGGTTAGAAAAATTTTTGAGATGTGTCAGTCAAACGAGGTATGGAGGAGGAGCACGGGCAAGAAAATAGGTGGGATTTTGCCCATAAAATGGGCGAATAGCAAAAAGAAAATTATAACCCCCAACCAATAAAATCATTGGAAAACAAACAACAGCAACTAACCCATCCCCTAAATGCTCAGCCAGAAAATAAACATTACAAGATTCTTCATGTGCATGGAATGGGTGTTCAACAGCATGGAGGATTGCCTCATACTGGACAACAAGCAATAACACGCTTATTAACAGAGCGCGATATATGTTTGGATTCCAAATTTGGGTTGTCATTTATAAATTCAGTTTATTTTTTTATAATAATTAGGGCGTGTCATCAATTAAAAACTTGACATTTTAAATAAAGATAAAGATATTTATCATAAATTCTTGGCTCCAAGCGGTTTTTTTTTGAGGGAATGATGGCTTGAATATTTCTAGCCTCTAATGGTAAAATTACCCTTTCATCAGCATCGTAGGCTTTATCACCTAAAACGGCTTCGGTTTTGACTTGAGGTAGCAAAACATCTGCCCCTTCTAAATCAGAAGCTTGTCCTGGTGTCAAAAAAAAAAGAAGTGGGATTTCCCAAAGCATCAACAACAGCATGAATTTTCGTACTATTTCCCCCTGCGCTGCGTCCAAGATTTTCAATTTCCTTTGTACTTTGTTTAGCTCCTGCACTATGCTGGTGAGCACGTACAATTGTAGCAATCATAAATGGCATATTCGTTATCAGCATCAGCACTTAAGATTTTAAAAATTTCTTCCCATCTTCCTTTTTTTGCCCAGCGTGTAAAGCGAGTATGAACCACTCGAAAATCTCCAAATCGTTCTGGTAAATCCCGCCAAGGAATGCCAGCCCGGTAGCGATAGACCACAGCATCGACAAAAAGTCTATTATCTTTAGCAGTGACACCGACTGTCTCAATACGTCCAGGTAATAGATTTTTGATCTTTTCCCATTGAGAATCTGTTAATGCATATCGTTTTGTCATTTTTTTCGTTTGTCAGTTTATTATATAAATAAACATATTTCATTCAAAAGTCAAGTTTTTTAAAAAAGATAAGAATTAAATAACATATTTCATTTAAAAAATCAAGTTTTTAATTGATGACACGCCCTATTATTAAAGATTCATTAGAATATTAGTCATTTCTAACTTGAACATCGAGTTTTAATAAAGGATAACCCCATTAATGAAGTGTTTTTGACTTATCCCTTCT
>CAYFOB010000497.1:0-3578 GCA_964344525.1 uncultured Thiomargarita sp. | reverse complement strand
GGTCGTTAGAATACCAAAAATAACTACCACTCGTTTTTAAAAATAAAGGGCTCGCGCTCCAAAACGAATCTGGCGCATAACCATAACCCTTTATCTGATTACCCTGTTCATCAAATTCACCGATTAAACCCTCATCAGCATACAAAAAGTAAGTTCGAGTTCCATCCACTTACCGAAATAAGCGGCGCCCAAATGGATCATACCCATACCTAGCCAAAGTGTTGTTATTTTCTTTCACCTGCACCAAACGATTTGCAATGTCATATCCATAAATAGTCGTTTGACTGCCAACCGTCTTCCTAGCCAAATTCTCATTAAAATACTCAAAGCTCGCACCATCGTAGGTGCGCATAGCATTATTGCTATCATAACGAGCAAAAACATCGCCAGCAGTTATACTCAGCATCGTCATAAATTGAGCTTTTCTTAGTGGGAAAAATATGGTTTAATAACTGATGTTACGCACCGAGCTTCTCAAAAACCTATTGCGTGTTATCAGTTATCAGTTATCACTATACCAAGTTTCCCAAAACGAGTATTTTTAGTTAATCTGATAACGGTTAACTGATAACTAACAACCTAATTTGCCCATTTTGTTTGATTATAGAAGCATCGTGCGTAACATCAGTAAATAAGAATTTATGCCGAGATTTAAAAGACTATGATGTGTATTTGGAAACAACGACTCATTCAAATAAGAAAGCCATCGGCTTTTTGATAAATGATTTGATTGACTCTATTTTGAGTTTGGTTAAAGATCGCCTTTTGGAACAGGAAAAAATGGACCAAACAAAAATGGAGGAGGTAAAAGAAACCGTTGTCGGCTTTGATGAGGATGTGCCGTTTTGAGGCAAGCGTTGGGCGTAATTGTATTGCGATATCCACCATGGTTAAATTGGTGGATGGGGCGTAGTTCGCTGCGCCTGGATTGCAGTGTAGGGTGCGTCCTACGCACCATTTAAGCCCCAAAAGCGGCAATGGACGCACCCTACCTCACCCAGGCGCAGCGAACGGCGCGTCATCCACCATGGATGGTTAAATTGGTGGATGGGGCATAGCGATTCCGCCCTACACGCGCTGATTTTCACAACCCCCAGCCATCACCTCCACAGGTGCGTCGGACGCACCCTACATCACCCAGGCGCAGCGAACTACATCTGACACATAATCCAAGCGCCACAAATGACATGTGACCATCCAGGCTACGCTTGCTGCGTAACATCAGTTATATAAAAATAATTTATTTTTTTCAATAATCTTAATTGATGACACGCCCTAGGAAGTGTGTAGAATGTCGGTTTATTAGCTGGGTGGTGAATTATACTGCATCAACACTTTTCTAATCCTTTCAGGATCATAAAACTCCTTTACTAATTCTTTTGCAGCATAAGAATTGAGGGTGCCTTTTTCTGTATAACATAAATAGCGCATCCCTTCATCGTTAGCATTGAAGTGCCCATCAGGCAACAATTCTAACCAACCTCCATCTTTAAAACCATAGCGGTACAGAAAAGTTTCATATTTTTCTAAATCCCAATACTGCAAACGTCCAGCAGAACCAGCAGCCACTAAATAACGCCCGTTAGGTGCAAAGGCTATTGTGTTAACACTTCCCAAATGATTTGTTAAAACAGCAAAACACTTTCCAGTTTTTTTGTTCCAAAGGCACACTGTTCCATCAAGATTACTGCTAGCAAAAAAAGCACCACTTGGGTGAAATGCAATTGAAAAAACAGAATGTTGATGGTCTTCTAAACCATAAATCATGCTACCTGTTTGAGTGTTCCAAAGACATATTGTGGGACTAATACGACTACAGCTAACGAGTGTTGCTCCGTTTGGTTCAAATGCCACAGAGTCAACTTCATGTTCATGCCCCTTGAAGGTGTGAATTAGACACCCAGTTTGAATATCCCAAAGGTATATGTTGTTATCAATACTACCACCCACAAGCCTTGTACCATTGGGATCAAAAGTGATAGGAACAACATTATCCTTGTGCCCTTTTAAAGTACGTCTCAAAAAACCCGTTTTTTTCTCTAAAATATTTACAGTACGATTTGTATAGTTGCTAGCGATCAAAGTGCCACTTGGATCAAATGCCATTGAAATAATACCTTTTTGTGTTTCTTTTAAAAATAAACTCATTTGACCCGTTTGAGTGTTCCAAAAGCATAGGCTTCTATAGCAACATTGACAAATTAGCTGAGTCTCGCTCGGATCTAATGCAAACGATGCTGACATAATTGCAATTTCGTCTACCAAATCCTCTGAAACATCAATTTCTGATGGTTTTTTTAAGGGATATATAAAACTACCCGTTTGATTATCCCAAAGACGTATTTTATTACCTTCCAAAATACGTTTAATACCACCATTTTGATTATCCCAAAGACGTATTTTATTATTTTCGCTAGCACTGGCTAAAAAAGTACCACTATGTTCAAACGCTATTGAGTTAATTTGTTCTTGATGTTTTTTCAAAGTGTGTATTAGGCTACCTGTTTGAGTGTTCCAAAAACGCAGGCTGTCATCACTACAACTCACCAGTTTCATACCACTTGGGTGAAAAGCCACAGAATTCACAAATTCTTCATGTCCTTCTAGCGTGTGTAATAAAACGCCGCTGTTTTTCTCCCAAAGGCGCACTGTTCGATCAGCACCACCACAACTAGCAATAAAAGTACCACTAAGATCAAAGGTTACTGACTTTACCCAATCTTGATGTCCTTCTAGGAGACGGATTAATTGCCCCGTTTTTTTATTCCAAATACGCACAGTTTTGTCAGCACTAGCACTGGCAAGAAAAGTACCATTGGGATCAAATACGACTGAATCTACACTTCCTTGGTGCCCTTTTAGAATGTGAATTAGTTGCCCCGTGTTTTTATTCCAAATACGTATAGTATTATCATAACTACCACTGGCCAAAAAAGCACTGTTGGGATCAAACACGACTGAATACACACACCCTTGATGTCCTTCTAGAACGTGAATTAGTTGCCCTGTGTTTTTATTCCAAATGCGTATGGTATTATCACAACTGCCACTAGCCAAAAAGGTGCTGTTAAGATCAAATGTGATGGAATCGACAGTTTCTTGATGCCCTTTTAGAATATGAATTAGTTGCCCCGTGTTTTTGTCCCAAATACGTATAGTATTATCATAACTACCACTAGCCAAAAAAGTGCTGTGGGGATCCAATGTTACTATATTTACGCAATCTTGATGTCCTTCTAGCTTGTGTATCAGACAACCAATCCAACTATCCCAAAGTCGCACAGTTTTATCAAAACTACCGCTGGCAAGATAAATACCACTTGGGTCAAATGCTATTGAATAAACACTTTTTTGGTGTCCTTCTAGGATGTGCAACAACTGGTAGTCCACACTGCGCCAAATATAAATAGCATTATTACCACACCTTGCGCTTGTGGCAAATCTGTTTCCATCAGGGCTATAAGCCACAAAATTGGCCCCATTATAATCACATAAAACTGTGGCAATAAGGGGCTTTGTTGTTTTTTTCATTTGCTATCTAGTGCAGGATGGCGGAAATTTCCAGGCCACCTACACTC
>CAYFOB010000496.1:1817-3589 GCA_964344525.1 uncultured Thiomargarita sp. | reverse complement strand
AGCTCTGCTTCGAGTGTAGGTGGCCTGGAAATTTCCGCCATCCTGCACTAGCCACTGTTTATATAATCTTTTTTCCGATTTACTCTCTATTTGATGAGTAATAGATTCTTTCAAGCAATCTAATCCAATAGTTCTCTCAGAAAGAGTTGATTCTATTTTAGGTGCGGCTTCGTTAAATTCACATTCTATTTGTGGGCTTGGCTTATCTAACTTCGTGTTTATTTTTTGATTTTCAAGATTTTCAATAATTTTTTTAAAAGTGTTTATATAAGCAAACATTCCAAGTGAATTTTTATTAAGAACAGAACGTTGTCTTAAAATATATCTATATAAATTTTTGAGTACCTGATCTGACCAAGGAACTCCTCTTGAATTTTCATTAACATATGTGGAAATTAATGTGTCTTCAGATTTTTCATGGTGTTTATGTGAATGAAACACATCTTTAATAAAAAAGAAACATTGATCTACAGCTCTATGGAAATTTTTATGAGCTAAACCATCCTGTAAAATATCAGGCTCACTGATACTACAAACTCCTTGACGATCTATTTTTACTTTACATTCAAGCAAAGCGTTGTTTTTTAACAATAAAGAATATTCATTATTTTGAAAAATTAATCGTTCCTTTTGAATTATTTCTTTCAGAGATGAACAAATTTTTTTGTGTGCTGAACATTTTTTTTGTAAAATCTGCCAAACAAACCCCGTTAATTCTTGAACTGTTCCCGTTGTTTTTTCTGGACTACCAAAGCAGTACAATACGAATATACTTTCAATATTTTCATTTCTTATAACACACCCAAGCCGTGAACAAAACTCTAAATAGAGTTTGTTAGGTAAAAAAGGGAAAAATGGGATTTGATAATCAGATATAATTCTTTTCTGAAAACACTGAATAAAAATTTCTCCATTTCCCCCTTCTTTTACAGAAGCAAAAAAAGGATAGGGATACTGAGAATGTCCTGCCAAGTTAAACGATAAATGGCCAAGAACAGTAGGAATCCATCCTTTGTACTTATAATCTAGCATCTTTTTGTTAAAGTTCCAATAAACGTTTAGTATGTTCTGGACTGTAAGAGGATTTCATTTTAACTTCTCCTGTAGAAAGATTACGACTCATCCCATGAACTGCTCCTTCTATTTCAATTGTATTGTCTCCAAACAGGGTATTTAAAGGAGTAGATAATCCCTTTTTATATTTTTTGTAAGCTTCTGGAGGAATTAATAAAAATTTTACTCCTAAATAAAAAGCAAGTAAACCTGCGCTAACAAGTATGAAGCCTAAAAAATTAGAAATTGTTAACATTCAACTATTCCCAAAGCTCATAATTTTTTTTGTCGAACCTTGATTATAAAGATTATAATCAAAGCTCAGACTGTAAAAGTTACACATCTTGAGCTTAATAATAAATAAACACAATTCCAATAAATAACAAAAGTAATTTGTTGTTGATTAGAAAATCACGATATTGTGGCGCACCAACGACATGTTTTTAGGCGCGAAGCCCATACAAGCTATGCGCTTGAGCCGGCTGATTTTCTAACTAAGGAATAACGATTTATCCGACAGGCTGCTAGAACCTGCAATATACGGCTAGGGTAGACATCATTGCCAAACATTTGTGCCCTTCAAGTCAAGCATAAATACCTGCAATAATATGACTTCGTGTGCGTCGTTTTCTTAAAGATTTTGGCATTAATTCATTTTTTGAGTTAAAAAATGGTGCCTATGGCCAGACTCGAACTGGCACGGCTTTGTAGCCACTGCC
>CAYFOB010000496.1:1031-1807 GCA_964344525.1 uncultured Thiomargarita sp. | reverse complement strand
AATTCCACCACATCGGCTTAATTAAATGTAATAAAATCTCTACAAATACTATTTTTTGCAAAAATAGTATTTGTTTGGGGCGCTATATTATTGGAGGCTTGCCTCCCTTGTTAAGCATTTTCATCAGCCCAATTTTCAATCATTAAGCCATCAACTCTGTTAAATTCCCTTACATTATTTGTGACTAAAATGAAATTAAGACTGAGGGCATGTGCTGCAATCATCAAATCAACAGGTCCAATAGGTGTGCCTTTTTGCTCAAGAGCGGCTCTGATTTCACCATAAAAATAAGCCGCTTTTTGGTCAAAAGGTAGAACTGAGAGCGGAAGAATAAATTCTTCTAATGCCTGTTTATTTTTTTCCTGTGCCTGACTCTTTTTTACCCCATATTCAAGTTCTGCTAAAGTAATTGATGAAATACACACTTGCCCTAATGACAATGTTTGAAATTTATGGAAAACCAAAGGTGGACGCTTTTTGATAATATAAATACAAGTATCTGTATCAAAAATATATTTTTTCATCCCTCAAATACCTCTTCTCTCCTTTGTTGCGCTATAGGTTCTCTTGTTTCCATAAAATCATCAGAAAATTTATCAAGACTATTAAATAATGACCCCCAAGAATTTTCAGAGGGAATTAAAACAACAGCATTTCCTATTGATTTTATAAATACCTCTGTCCCTTGAAAACTAAATTCTCCTGGTAATTCAACGGCTTGATTTTGACCATATTGAAATAACTTGGCTGTTTTCATAGCAATATTTTCTCTTAAC
>CAYFOB010000496.1:0-1021 GCA_964344525.1 uncultured Thiomargarita sp. | reverse complement strand
GGTGGGTGGTTTGGAAATGAATTAAAAAGGGGCCATCAGTTTAACCGATGAATGAGTCACTTAAATAGTGCCTATGGCCAGACTCGAACTGGCACGGCTTTGTAGCCACCCCCTCAAGACAGCGTGTCTACCAATTCCACCACATCGGCTTAATTAAATGTAATTATGTTGCGTTGCAATAATGCTATTGCTTAGTATTTCTTTAAATTTTAGCAACTAGGTGTTCAAATGCATTCCGACTAATAATACCATTTTCTTCAAGCACTTTTTCCACCATACGCACATATGCAGGTTGAATATCTTTATCTTTTTGATGATTAGACAAAATAATAAGGGCATCAGCTTGATGATTTTTAAATACGTGATTTCCTTTAACCCATATTTCTTCAAACCCAAGCTTTTCTAATGCTTGTTTTAACTGAGTAAAATTAATTTTAAGCATAATGTTTAATATATCGTTCTATTTGTGAAAGGAGCTTATCTTTATATTCTTTCCATTTTTTTATAGCTGCCACATTGACAATGTTTTTTTCATCAAAATAAATTGACAAATTTTCCTGGTCAACAAAATTTAAAGAAATCCCTTTTTGTTCAAAATAGCCTTGTATATAAACCCAATATGCCTTTTCATTTTTTGCGTCAAAAAGTACCAAAATAACTGGCATTGGCTCTTTCAACCATATTTCCAAATGTGCTTTTTCAATCGGATAGGAAAACCCTTTTTTTCTTTCATATCGCGTTATATTATCAGTAGATTTTAGTTGCAAATACACAAGTCCATTTTCAATTTCACCATTTTTATTATAGGTATATATTTCAAGATCATAACCATAATCATCCTCAATGTGTTCAACAGAAAAACCACATTTTAATGTAAAGTATTCAATATGATTTTCACTTAAATCTGCAATAATATGACTTCGTGTGCGTCGTTTTCTTAAAGATTTTGGCATTAATTTTTGAGTCAAAAAATGGTGCCGATGGCCAGACTCGAACTGGCACGGCTTTGTAGCCACTGCCC
>CAYFOB010000495.1:0-3605 GCA_964344525.1 uncultured Thiomargarita sp. | reverse complement strand
GCCTGGAAATTTCCGCCCTCCGGCACTAGGCAAATTTTGGCGTTTTTACCAAAGCTTTTTTGAAAAACGAGCAAATTTTTATCCTTTGACAGACTGGGATAAAGTTGATAATCTTCAAATTGTTTTAACAGGAGTTCGTTTTCACCTGATGATTTCACCAAAAAAAGACTTTTCCAAAATTGATTATCAGACGCGCTCCGAGCAGAAACGAGAAAATCAAAGTCACCAATTTTTGAGATTGATGTCGGCTGTGAATCGTCAATAGGCTGTTCGTCTGAGGTAGTTGTTGTGTCTTTATCAACCGGTTGCCCTTGAAATAAATAAAAGCCAAGTATGATAACTGCCATCATGCCCACCGCTGCCCAAAGGTATTTGTTTTCAAAAAGGGTCGTCACAAAACTTTGCTTTGACAGGTGGTATTCGTAAATTTCTTTAACTGTCATGACAAAGTAAACGGGCAATTCGAGGATTTCTGTAACCCACGATAAGGCATTTGTAGATAAATCCGATTTGAAAAGCGGCTCAATCGCGTCAAATTCATCACATAGAATAATGAGCTTTCGTGGTTTAATCAGGTTTAAACAATTTTGCACTAATTGTTCTAAACGGACTGTCCATGATGTATTTTCTTCTTTCAGAAAGTTAGCTTCAAATGGCTTAAATTTTTGATTTTCTAAAATCGCTTTTCCCACTTCAAAAGGAAAATCTTCATCTTGTTTAATCCTTGGTACCATATTATGAAAATCACATAAAACGGCTTCACCAGCATCATGAAGTCTACCTTCCCGAATTTGCCATAATATGGAACTTTTACCAGAACGACGCCCGCCGATCAATAAAATCACCTTAGGACCATTAGTAATAATCCAGTCTTGGATTTTTTGGAAGTCCTCTTCACGACCAAAAAACATGTCTTTGTTTTTGATCGCATTGCCTACAATATAGGGGTTTGCGCTTCGCTTGAAGTTGTTGTCTGGGGTTGGTTTTTTCATTGTTTTGTGATCTGTTATTTTATGGGTCACTCGACGCGGAGCGTCGGGGCAGGCATTCCCAAGCAGAGCTTGGGAACGAGAATAATCTTTCTTCTCGTTTCTTCTCGTTCCCAAGCTCCCGCTTTTCTTCTCGTTCCCAAGCTCCCGCTTTTCTTCTCGTTCCCAAGCTCCCGCTTGGGAATGCATTCCCCGACGCTCTGCGTCGAGTCTAATTTTTAAAAAAACGATTCACTAAGTCTTGCATAACACTAAAAATATTCCGCCTAGCAGGAATCTCCATCCGTTCACGAAAAAAACGCTCCATTTGCCCTGCCGTCATTCGACGCCTATCTTTTGTCACCCAGCCACGATCAACCAAATTATTATCCACCACCAAGTTTTTCTTACCACGGAGGATATTTGCTATACAATTAAGCTGTTGTTTTCTCAATGAGGCATAAATTTCTTCATAATAAGGAAGACAGGCTTGATAAGCTTCATCAATCGCCAGCTTAAATGACGGCTCACCCGTTTTTTCATACTGTGAAACCCATACCTTTCCAGCTTGTTGGAGTGGATAAGGGCTATATCCAAATTGTCCAATGAGTTCAAAAATATCCTTTTCACGATCTTGCAAAGCGTCTGGTAATCTCTCATAAATCAAACGGGTGGCTTCAGTCAAACTCAGTGGAAACAATGCATAAGAATCAAAAATGTTAAAAAAGGGCGAACCTGCCAGCTCGACAGACATGGCCAGCTCTAATAATGGCTTTGGTGAAGTCACAATACACCCAACGAGACTGTGCATGTAAAGCCATGATCTAAAACTTTCAAAAAAATAGACTTTATAATTGGGATTCACCACAATTAAATTGAAGTTATCAAAAATCATAATTAAGCGGCGATTATTTTTTTCCAACCAGTCTAAAATTTTGTTGTTATCTGAAAAATCTTTCAAATTGGGTATGCCTAACACTTCTTCAATTTTGTGATAAAGCATGTTGAAAAAAGCCGATTCATCATTTAACGAATGTGCCGCTACATCAAAGTACAAAAAGATATATTCATTCGCTTTCTCCCCCAAATATTGTTTGACAACGCTAGGTTCTTGAAGATAGTTGACAAAAGAGGTTTTGCCTTCCTTATGGAAACCATAAATGGCAAAACTTTGGACATCATCAGTCCCCAATCTGCCATAAGCGTGTTGTAGCGTACTTTCTCTGCCAACATATTGTTGAGGTTTAATACAGGGACTTTCTGGATGAAAATTTTCTGTCATGTCAATTACTCGCTATCATTAAATCTTTCCAATTAGGATGCTGTTGCTGCGCGATGATATTGAGTTTTTGAATCTTCTCATCATCAAGCCCCAAATTGATCCCAAATTGGTATAAAATGTCATAATCCTTTTTGCTCAACACTTTATCTTTCATACCCAAACGATTAGCGGTGGAATAGAGCCAAGATTGATAAAAAATAAAGGAAAACAAGTTGATAAATTCATCATCAACTAAATCCGTTTCAAAAAAAGCCGCCCATTCCCACGGAATTTTGCCTTCTTTTTCTAGCGCACGCACATCCTCAAATTCAAACAATTCACAAACAAAATGAATTAACCCTTTTTTATTGTGCTGCAAAGGTGGCAACCAACCACAACAACCACTTTGATGAAGATAAAGATGTGACATTTGCCACGAACTTTCTTTTAAGCCATTTTGTTGTGCATAGCGTTCAAGTGTTATCGTTTGCTTGACAATAAAGAGCTTTTCAAAAGTGGACAGCACAATGTTTTTGCTTGGCTTAAATTGATTGAGCTTTTTAGAGACAATTTTCACCTCAAAAGCATTTTCTAATTCTTTGATTTGAATGTCATCAATATCCAAAATTGCCGGATGTACCAAATTTTGCCATTGTTGCAAAAAAGAGTGTGTCTCATTAGAGATTGTTGCCACTAATGTGTTGTCACCCTCTGGAATCCAAAAGTTAGTTGTCATATTTTATCCTATTTATTCTCGTTCCCAAGCTCTGCTTCAATGCCATTAAGTTGCAAAGCGTTGCTTTGCACTCCAAGGTACTGTTGAATTTATTGGAGTGCAAAGCAACGCTTTGCAACTTAATGGAAAAACCTCATTTTTTTTCAAAACAAACCAGGAAATTGGCATAACCATAGCCACTAGACATCACCATGGCAATGTAAAACGTATCTGTCCAACGAGGATTAACCTTTACAATGGGGATTGTATTTGCTCCACCATCAACGGCCACTTCTCGATAATTGTCATCCAAAACGACAAGGTCCAAATCACGAACACTTGAATCGCCAGCCGCAATAATAAGATAAATATTTTCGCTGTACAGCGTTGTGGGTAGTACATAGTACCTATTCTGACTCAAATATCGCCCATCAGCATGATTACGGCAACTTACCCCTCTACGTTCCACATAACGTTTGGCTCTCGACAATTTCTGCAGAGAGTCTGCGTCGGAAGCATAACTCATTGACGGAAAAGGCAGTGTGAAAGCAAGCAATATCCAGGCTTTGCCCATGATTTTCTTGATCATCATTTTTTCTCCTCACATAAAGGACAGTCTAAGTGCGCGGTTGATTTTCTTAACGTCACGCTTGGTTATCTC
>CAYFOB010000494.1:0-3608 GCA_964344525.1 uncultured Thiomargarita sp. | reverse complement strand
GTGACAAATAGCACAAAAACAACTACCACCGACGTTGCTGGACAATTCGACTTAAACGGCTTAGCTACTGGTGAAACGAAACTGACGTTTCATTTAAACGGCTATCTTGAACAAACCCTCACACTCACACTATCAAACTCAACGCAAATCGACTTAGGCGAAATCTTTTTAATACCAGAAGATTATCAACCAACTACGCTAATCAAAGGCATTGTGATAGATGCCAGCACAAATAAACCCCTTGCAAATGTCAATATTGTGGCAGGAGAGCAACAACTAACAAGTGGAATTGATGGCACATTTGAATTAACAGTAGAAGAATCGCTCACACTTTCATTTACGATTGAGTGTACGTAATAATCGGGGAGTACATGTTTTTGAATCAGCCGACGGTAATTGGCCAGCAACCCGTAAAATATGGAATCAACATGCTTATCATATTACCAATATCAATGATGATGGCACCATTCCACAATATGAAGAGCATTCTTGGCTTTCTCATAACACTTATCGCTTAAATACCTTTCCAGATCGTGATCCCTTAGCAGTGCCCGATCTCACAGCTGGATATCTGAGACTCATTGACAACGGTATTGGCCAATCCTTTACCCTAATTGCTCGCATAGGTAATGCAGGCACTTTATCCTCCTCAGCAAACCTCACATTTTATCTTGGCAATCCAAACCTCAACGGCGTAGAACTTGGCACAGTAACACTTTCTGAGCTTTTGCCCGGTGCCTCTCAAGATATTCACCTAGAAAACGTCACATTGGAATCCTTGGATCAAGACATTTATGCCATCGTTGATGCCAAAAACCAGGTAAGCGAATGTAATGAAGACAATAATACGACTTTTACACCAATCAGCAGCAATACTCTTCATGGCGTCGTCAAAATCACCTTAGATGCTGAACTCTATGCCATCAATTCGCCGGTGACAATCAACTATTCTGTCACAAACCAAGGCGCATTACCTACCAAATTCAAAGTCGAATTGCGCCTTATTGAAGCCAATGCTTCAACAATAGAAACGCTAAACACCGTCACTTTAAACCCTTTAGCGGCAGGTGAAACTTTAACATTGTCTACTAACTGGAATACAAGCACCACGCTAGCAGGCAACTATCAAATGCATGCACTCCTGCTTTCAAACTCTGGCGACTTGGTAGCTTCTGCTACCCAACCCTTCACAATTACCGCTGAAGATACCTTGCGCTTACAAACCTCACTCGACAGAACCACCTACCACACCACCGATACGCTATTAATAGAAAATCGTGTGACTAATGACACTGTGAACCAGGTTGTGAAAAATGCCCTGTTACGAGTCACAATTGACCAATGGCAAAAAGAAATGGTTTTAGAAGACTTATCGCCCAGAGCTATGATCAATGTACCAATTTCTTATCCCTTTGAAAACGCAGAACCTGGCACTTACATCGTCAAAACTGAAATACTTGATCAAGTGCAAACCAAAAACTATCAAGTAGAAAACAACCCACGTATCAACCTGAATGGCACCGTAACAGCACAATTTCCAACGCGTCATATTGGTGAAGAGCAAGTTTGTACAGATACTTTGACAGGCAGCTTGACCAATTTTGCCATCCGCCAAGTGTTAACCTTTGACAAAAATGAAATCAGTGCCACAGAAAAGGTATTAGAAAAGACCCAAACTTTGGAACGAATGATACCAACTGATGGATTCTCAATTGGTGATTATGCCTGTGTTTTGCAAGCTCAACTTAATGGACAGTGGCAAAACTTGGATGTCGCTCCTTTTGAAATTCAAAAGCCGTTAGTTTCCTTAACTGGTACAGTTAGTGTTGAACGAAAATCGCTTCATGTTGGGGATGAGCAAGTGTGTACAAATACCTTGACCAATTCTGGAGCAAGCGATTTAAATGCACTCAATCTTCGCCAAATTTGGTTGAAAAAGGGTCTTGAAATCAACACCTCTGAAGCCCTTATTAACATACCTTCCAATACTTCACAAGTTTTTCAACGCAAATTGGCTATTAATGAAGTTGGACAATATACTTGCACACTACAAGCTTTCCTTTCTGGACAATGGCAAACTTTGGATCAAGCTAATTTTCTCGCTCAAAAAGCCCTCTTAGAAGCTTCCGTTTCAACACAATCACCAAGCGTTTATGTGGGCGAAGTACAAATTTGTACAGATACCATTATCAATAACGGCTTTATTAAATTGTCAGAAATACCAATTCGCCAAAGTTTGATCCCTGGTAACACCATTGAATTTCCTTTAACGCTTGAAAAAAATTCAACTTTTGTTGATGAACGAGTGATAGAGACCGATGAGGTTGGTGATTATATTTGTTTGCTGTCAATGCAACTTTCAGGGTCATGGAATCCATTGGCACAAGCTTCATTCCAAGTTGAAGAACCACCCATTAAGATTTCTGCGAATTTGACAGTGGGACATCGTGGACGTTTATTGATTTTGTTGGATGGTGGCATCAATGATCCTTTGGGACCCAAAAAGGCACCCACTTTAGCGATGCAACGCGCCTTTTTGGAAAGCTTATTAGCAGATTGGTCATATACCATTGTCACTAACGCACAAGATTTTACCTATGAAATGAGGAGTGGTGGTTATCATATTTATGCCTTATTTTCAGAAAGCGTTAAGCTTGACAAATCAGTACAAAAGGCGCTCAGAGAAGCGGTGTTTAGAGGAGAAGGTTTAATTGTGGCTGGTGATCATGACTCACGTAATCATTTTCTTGATGAGCCATTAGGAGTGAAATATAAAGGCAAATTTGCCTCATCAACTGGGTTCATATTGGTAGGTGAAATCAATGAATTTGCCTATGAAGATAAAGGGTTACGTTTTGAGCTGAGTGGTGCCGGCTCATTAGGCGTTTATCAAGGAACTCAAGACGTTGCGGCGAGCTATTATGAATATGGTCAAGGTTCAAGCGTTTATGTTGGCTTTGATTTGTTAGCGCATGCCACAGCAGCCAGAGTAGATAGTGGGTTCGCCAATTTCTTGAAAGAGGCTTTGTTGTTAGCTCATGTCGGCGCATTGACTCAGTCGGTGGGCAATGTTGTGCCAGTGCGTTTGACTTTGATTAATGAAGGAATGGCAACAAGTGGGCGAGCAATTGTTGAATTGCCCGAAGACAGTGAAGTTGTTGAGCCAGAGGAACTCATTTGGCCTTTTGTGCTTGATGTTGATCAAGAAGCTTCTTTTGAATTTTGGCCTCGTTTGCCTTGGTACACGGGCGTGTTTCCGGTTGATGTGCTGATTCAAACGGGTATTGATCCTGACTTTGTGGATTATGACAATTTTGTGTTCTCAATTGAAGTTCAAGCCTTGCCTAGTTTGAATGAGGCGATTGATGAGGCTTTATCGAGCAATGATAAAAATGTGAAAAAGGCGCTCAAGTATTTGAAGGAGGCGAAAAAGTGGCTTGATTATGGAAAAGATGAAAAGGCGCTTGAGCAGTTACTTAAGGCGACCGATTATTTGATGAAGAGCGAGGAGGCGGAAAGTGTTCGGTTGAAGGTGGATCAGGCTATTCGGACGGTGGCTTGGATGGTTTTTATTGCTTATTAACTGATGTTACGCATCCTCGTTCCCA
>CAYFOB010000493.1:2523-3620 GCA_964344525.1 uncultured Thiomargarita sp. | reverse complement strand
GCCCCGAAGCTCCGCTTCGAGTGGCCTGGAAATTTCCGCCATCCTGCACTAGTACGCTCAGCCCCCAATTTTCACGCCAAATTAGTACTGATCGACACACAGGCTGGCTTTCTACTCACCGCTAACCTGACAAAAGAAGCCTTGCAGCGCAATGAAGAACTGGCAGTTGCACTGACAGCGCCAGAAATTCAGACCGCTTTTACATACCTACGCTGGGCTTTTTGGGAAGCGGCAAAACATGAACTGATAGAAAAACAACGACTAAGCACAATAAAACCCATACAAAAACTGGACAATCCACAAACCGAACAACATTTTCTAGCTACCAAGCCCAATAATAGCTTGCAACCGGCATTGAAACAAATTATCCAAAATGCCAAACAACAACTGATTATCAGCAGTTTCGGCTGGGAAATCAATAATCAGATAGTGGCATTACTCTTAGAACGGATTAAAGCCGGTTTACAAGTCACACTACTAGCGCGAATTCGCCCCAAAACCATGCCTGCCTTAATCAACCTAGCCGAAGCCGGAGCCCAAGTATTAGGATTTCGGTGGTTACACGCCAAAGCACTTTGCAATGATGTAGGTGAAGTCATCGTCATGTCTGCCAACCTAGAAACGCAAAGCCTAGAACACAGCCTAGAGTTTGGCGTATTCTTACAAGATGAACGAGCAACCGCCGTCAAACAAATATTACAAACATGGCAACGACAAGCCCCTTGGCAATTACTGCCTCAACCCATTTTAAAGGATTTACCAGTAGGTCAAGTCACATTATGGCGGCAAGGACAATTGCAGCAAGAAGAAATGTTATCAATTAAAGAGGTGCAATTAGATGAATTGACAGCAGACTCAGCCGAACAACTGAATTTGCCCAAACCGCCAGACAAAAACCATACCGCAGAAAATGCCTTAGCATACGAATTGCGCTATCACTGGAAAGTATCTAAATCCAAGGAATAATAAACAATGGCAGAACGAGAACAACCAACGCTATTGGCTTGGCATTCTCACCGTGCTGGAGAAGAAGTATTACAAAACGCTTTGCAATCTCTAGCACAAGATCATAAGGTGCATATTCGGCGCGTATTATA
>CAYFOB010000493.1:0-2460 GCA_964344525.1 uncultured Thiomargarita sp. | reverse complement strand
CCAAAAATTGCCGCTGGCATTGAATTTAAAAAGCTAATACTGTCCATAGATGATCCCACCGCACATTTGGAAATATATAAAGCGGTGCAAAAAGAAGTATTGCCTAAACTGGTAAATTATTTACCTTTACATATTAATATTTCTCCCGGCACACCCGCTATGCACACAGTTTGGCTAATATTACATGCTGGTGGCGCATTTCCAGAAGAGACCATTTTATGGTCATCGCAGTACGATCATAAAACCACTCGTATTGATAAAGTAAATTTTCCAATTAATACTTATCTAGCAGAAATTCGTCTTCAAGCAAACAAACAACCAGAACAACTCTCCCGCTATGCCCGATTGCCAAATGCACCTTTACTTATCATAGGAGAACGTGGCATAGGAAAAACGCGCTTGGTAGAAACTCATGTCACCCGCTTAAAACAAAGGGAAAAATTAATAACCGTAGCTTGCGGCACCTTAGACTCAGAATTAGCAGACAGCCAGTTATTTGGACATATAAAAGGAGCATTTACTGGTGCTAACAAAGATCGCGCCGGATTGCTAAAAGAAGCCGATGGTGGCATTTTATTTATGGATGAAATCCAAGATTTACCTAAACCATTGCAACGTAAACTGGTGCGAGTATTTCAAGATAGAAAACACCGTTATCGTCCCGTCGGCAGCGATAAAGAACAAGAGACAGATATTGAAATCGTCTGTGCATCTAATCGTTCCTTAGACGAATTGCGTAAAATACTAGATGCCGATTTATTTGATAGATTTAGCCATTTAATTGTAAAAATTCCTCCATTACGAGATTGCCGAGAAGATTTAGAAATAGACTGGCAACGAGTTTGGCAAGAATTAAGAATGGATGAATCCCTACCAGCCTTACCACCTGACAATAAGGCATTAAAGCAATTATTTCAAACTCAACCCCTGCATGGCAATTTGCGCGATTTGCAACGCATAGCCTTTTTAACGATGGCGTGGCAGCTAGAAATAAAAGAAGAAAATCAAGCATTAAATGCCGCTTTGGATGAATGGCAACAAACCCAAATCATTCAATCAAGCGAGGAATTTGGGCAAGGCAATTACAATGACAGAGTCAATTGGTTTAAAAAACGTTTAGCAGATTGGGCTTATAAACAACAAGGGTGTTGGAAAAAAGCAGCCAAATTTTTAGATTGTAGTGAAAAAACATTACGTAATACACAGCATAAATAATGCTGATTACTCGACAGATACCAGCTAATGATGAATTTCCTAGTGCCGGAGGGCGGAAATTTCCAGGCCACTCGAAGCGGAGCTTCGGGGCATGCATTCCCAAGCGGGAGCTTGGGAACGAGAAAACCTATTTATTCTCGTTCCCAAGCTCCTGCTTGGGAATGCATTCATCGAAGCTCTGCTTCGAGTGTAGGTGGCCTGGAAATTTCCGCCATCCTGCACTAGACACCTGTACTTATTTCAATATTAGTTTGAATTTTTGCCTTTTTTAGGCTCCATGCTGTGATTGGTACAACTTGGATAATAGGTACACGTTTATTATACGTGTTATTGGTGACAATAACACAAGGTCGAATTTTGCCTGTTTCTGAACCTTTGATTGGTTCAAGATTGATATCAATGACCATTCCACGTTTTAAATTGCTCATTGAGGCCACCCAACAATCGCAGTTTCTGTTAAAGTTTTCGTTTCTTCATCAGTTTCATAAATCTCTGCATAGAGTTGAGCTGATTCTCGTAAACTTTGCTGTTGTTTTAATTGATCGTACAAGTGATTGATGGCAGTACGAACCAATTCGCTTTTATCTTTGAATCCAAACAATTGGTATTCTTCTAACCATTGAATTTGGGAATCTTCAAGACTAAACTCAGCCGTAATCATAATTTGATATCTCCATGCTTTTACTCATGAGGTTTTTTCTCATCCTGTTTTTATTCCTTTGTAGCTCAAAAAACCACAAATACCATTTTTTTAAGAAATGGTAAATAATATTTAGCATACATTTATTAAAATTTTAAGTGATGTTACGCAGCCAATTTATCAAACCCATGACTAACTACAAGGATTACTTTTAAAAAAGGATAAACCCCACCGATGAAGTGGTTTTTACTTATCCTTTTTTAAAAGTAATCCTTGTAGTTATTTATGGGTTTGGAACGAGGATGCGTAACATCAAATTTTAAATTGGCATCATCTGTTTTTTTTCATCAAATAAATCACATAAATCATAAGAATCACAGTTCAAATTCCGTTGTACTTCGATTAGACGCGCGTAGCCAGCGCAAGACTCGCTTTAAAAGCCTCTATATCCTCAGACTGAACGGCAGCTGCTAATAAATTTTTTAACACAGCCTCGGAAGTAATCGTCGATAAATCTTGTTCGATTTGTCGATAAAGGTTTGTTCTTGGATCAAAACGCAAAACGAGTACATCTAAAAGATTACGGCAAAATGTAAGACGTTTAG
>CAYFOB010000492.1:0-3629 GCA_964344525.1 uncultured Thiomargarita sp. | reverse complement strand
GCATTTTGCAGATATCTCTCCATGTGATCTTGATCCATGTATTTTATCCTTATACAAATCTTGATCTTGTATTTCTACGACTTTTTGTTGCAAATCCTTAATGATCTCGTATGCGTCGCTGCCAGGGGCGGCTTGAAATTCGGGTGGAAACAGGGCGTATTTTTCCAAAACTTCCTCTGCGTCCCTTAAACGTTCATCCTTAAGCGCACGTTCAATCTGTTCTTTTATTCTATAAATGACGAGAGGCTTAAACTCTGCCTTTAAGTTCTCCAAACGTTCATCAGATTGACGACTCTGCAAGGCTTGAGCGGCGGCTAGAAAATTTGTTATTGTAGCCAGCCATAAAGCGATCCCAATCCTGTGCACTGGCAATTTCTGTTAAACGTTTTAAAACACGGTCTTCCAATGCCACCCGTTCTTGACGCATTTCATCCGATTCTGCGTTTTGATGTATCGGCAGTTTGCGTAACTTTTCTAATAATTCGTTAAGTGTACGACTCTCTTGCCAATTTTTGGTCACACTACTGGCTATTTGACGAAAAGCATCTTCATTTTCATGCTGCCAAACTTCCAATTGGGCGCGTTGCAGGATATTTTCGCAGTCCTCAGCATGAGCACCATTAGGATAATAGTTTAGGTATTTTTTAGCAGGTGCTACGGCTGCTTGTAAATATTCTGCATTATCGACGGGTGCCCATAAAGAATTTTCGCGGCGTGTTTGCAACTCGCTTAAAGTGCTTTTAGCATCATCCTGACTGACAATGCGTTTTGAAATCAAATGTCGAAAATTCGGCGCGGTAATATACTGAGTAAGCCATTGTTCCGCTTTTCGGAGTTCTTCATGTGTGGCATTAGGATTCTCAATTCCAGTCATGAATTTTTTATGATTCCACACATCCATTGTGGTTTCTACCGTCAACCACAAAGCCAATATTCCCCCCACTGTCCCCGCCACGTAGTAAAATGCCTTTTTTCGACACTGCTCCAAAACGCTTTTAACCTGTTCAACTTGCGCTGAATTTGGTGGGAAGCGGTTTAATAATGCTTTACCTTCTTGCTGACATTGTTTAAGATTTTTAAGGGCATTATTGATATAATGCTGTAAATCAATGGCATCGCGCCGTTGGGCTAACCATACAAATGGATTTTCTAAGCCAAAGCTATTTAAAGGCTTAACTTGTTTAGGACGTTCAACAACTTTACCATTTTCAAGTCGCACAAATTCGCTCGCCCCCAAAGCACTGACTGGAAAAGCCTTAAAATTGTCCTGAGTCACAGAATGTTTTAACTCATCGTTAAGTCCTTTATGCGGGGAAAGCGGCTGAGATTTGAAAAAATCTTCTAGCTTGCTTTGTTCAAGCTCATGATGAGCCGCGTCGATGTCACTGTATCTATCCCATTTCTTTTATATCCTCTTTGAGATCTTTTACCACTTCACTTTCGATACCCATCGCAGTCATGACTTTATAAAACAAACGAACACTAGCTGTGAGTTTTTTGTGATTGACTTGCACCAAGATTCTGGCATTTGGATCCAACAATAAATGTGCATCCCATTCGTTATTGATGCGTTTGAATGTCGCCTGATTCACATTCTGTTTCTCAACTAAAAATTTTAAGGTGGATGTGAGATCAAAAGTTAATAATTTTTCCCCCTCCTTTCTTAGCATTTTAGAAAAAATTTCCTTTTTTGCAAAAGACACTAAAAGCTTTTCAGAGGCATTTTTTGCCACTTCTTTGCTGACTTGTTTGAGCGCACTTTTCGCCGCACTTTTAACGGCTTTTTTCACGCCAAACTTGACACTTGAAGTGACAATCGCACCAGTGCCTAGTGTTGCCGCATTGAAGGCGATATCAGCAATGTCAACGATTGCCCAAAAAGTTTCAGCACCTGATATGTCACGTCCTTGCACCACTTTTTTAAAGGTGTGAATCGTACTGCTGTCACCTTTAACTAATTCGTATTGTAAATCGGCATCACTGGCTTTATCCCAATTTGCTAATGTGACGGGATAATTTGCGCCTTGGGCGCTTAATATATTAAAGGCTTGTTGTATGATGTCGTCTGACAAATCACGTTGCATCAATTTGACAAATAGGGGGGCACGACCAAAATAGAGTAATGAAACCAGCGTATTAGTATCATTTTCTAAAATAGCGTCAATAATAAAAGTGTGTAAGGGCGCAGGATAAGCGTCTTTACCAAATAGCACTGCAGCAGGTGTTAAATTATTAATTTGCTCTATAGATAAAAACCAGTGCCATTGTTCTAAAAGCTGTTCACCTTGGGACAATGCTAAAAATTCCCACAAATGTGGATCACTTAAATAGAGTTCAAAGGGATATTGGGTTTTCTGGGTGACACGAATAAATTTAGCCCATAAATTATTGCGGAATGTGTAGCGAAAATGATCATCATCAATCATTTTGGCGCGAATATTCGTTCCTTGTTCAAATAATAGGTTAATCAGTGAACTTAATTTGTCATCGGATTGTGCAAGGGCGTTATCCAAAACTTCGGAGAGCCACCGATCATATTCTTGTGCGCCAGGATTATCTCGCGGAAAAATGAATAGGGCTTGACTGCCAATTAAGCCACGCTTAACCAGTCTGCATATTAATGAGCTATGAATGTCTAATGCCTTAGCGAGGGCAGCGGCATCTTCGGGTGCCGCATGTTGTGCGAATAGTCCGGTGATGATGTTGTAACAGTCCTCATTTTGGAGTACTTGAGCAAAAAGCTCAGACTTATTGCTGGCTGCTAGAAGTGAAGCTGTTTCAGGATGGGCTTCAAACAAGGGCATTAAATCTTCTCTGTCGGTGTTGTGTATATTATGGGCTGTGGATGCTTGTTTGCAGTTGAGTTATCAATAACGCTTGATTGGCTAAAAATAAACCAAGCAATCGCAACCACCGCTACTCCGCCAAAAATTTTGAGATACATTGATATTGACCTATTAAAAAATAAGCTCAAGAATAAATTCGCCTATCTATAAAATTCGTTGTACTTTTATATCATCCACATTTCAGGACTACCAAAAATGGTGGGCAAATTGGTGATAAAGTTCAAGGAGTCAATCAATTTAGTGTTGCCTGTTTGCCCACCCTTGTAGTTAAAAAAAAAGGATAAAAAATGGTCAATTTTCTAACCAAAAAACACCTTTTTTGGTAAAAAAAAAACCAAAATTTGACTCATTGATAACTGATAATTTATCATATTTAATTTGTCAAGTCTTTTTTCATAAATTATCAATTAGTTTTATCTCCTCATTTTTTTGATTACTCATTATTTTTGTAATAATAAGTGATGTTACGCACCTTTGTTCTCAAACGCTTTTGCTATTTGTTATTTTTATTACATCATAAAAAGTATTTGTACATTTTGATGAGCTCTTCACTGCTACCATTCTTTGGATCTGGTATTTGTAGCGTTTTAGAACATCCGTGCGTAACATCAGATAATAATTAATTATTATGGGAATAAAATTTTTGATTTAAAGGCATAACGCTTCAGCATTGCTTGGTGCCTAGCTGAAGCAGATTTTTGCAGTATGTAAGTAAATTTTTCGGAAATCTAATGTTTAAAATCACCCCAAAACACCTGATCACCTACTACAAAGAACTCAAAG
>CAYFOB010000491.1:0-3640 GCA_964344525.1 uncultured Thiomargarita sp. | reverse complement strand
TCATGGCAGTTCCCAAACAGAGTTTGGGAACAAAATAGTGTTTTGAAACTAGTGCAGGATGGCGGAAATTTCCAGGCCACCTACACTCGAAGCAGAGCTTCGATGAATGCATTCCCAAGCAGGAGCTTGGGAACGAGAATAAATAGGTTTTCTCGTTCCCAAGCTCCCGCTTGGGAATGCATGCCCCGAAGCTCCGCTTCGAGTGGCCTGGAAATTTCCGCCCTCCGGCACTAGCCCTTTTTCTGTTTAAAAGCTTTGATCCAATTTGAGGGGCGTTTGCGACCAAATTTTTTCTGTAAATCCTCTAAGGATTCATAAGAACGATTTTCAATGATTTTCTGTGCCGTTTTTGCTCCAATGCCTGTTACAGAAGTCAAATCAGAATTTTGATCATTGATAAACTTCAAAAAATCAGTCACATTTTGAGGTTCAATGATCATTTCGTTTAGCTTTGACAGCATCTTGTTTTGTTCAACCCATTGAGAAGCCTCTGCTTGTTGTGCAGCAACCAAGAATACCCAGATTTTTCTCAGCCCTGCTGATTTTGCTGCCTCATAAATAGGTAACCCCGTGAGCAAATGATACTCATCTTCATTGTTGGTTAAACAAGCAATGGGGAGAAGCGAGTTAAAGCCTCTTTCTTTTAGGTTCTTAGTGACTTTATTAAGCACATTTTTGGGGGTACCAGAATTGACTTCAATCTTTTTGATCTGATTGAGAGATAAAGTGTAGGGTCTGGTTTCGACGCTGACCATTTCTCTAGCCATGTTATACCCCCTTATTATTCTCCAGCGAATTAATTCGTTCCACTATTTCTAGTGTTAAATCAACCAGTTGTTTAGCAGCACCACCCGCTTGTGGTTTTCGTTCCCCGCGTGTCCTCAGTTTCTTCCCGAACATCTCTTGTCTTTCTGATGGGATTTCTTATTCCATAAGCTTCAAACTTTGCTTTTAGTTGTTCGTTTTCATAAATTTCAATTAAAAAAGGATCAATCAAAATTCTAAATCTAATGTTTGAACGATAAAGGTACTTGTTTTATAATCTAAATTTGCTCTGTTGTGAAATAGTGCAGTATATAAACCAATTGATCAATCTTCCCATCAACCGCAGATATCCGTAGCTTCAAAATAACTTGACAAAGTACTCAGTTACAAATTTGCCAAACTAAAGTTTGGACTCCTACCCGACAGGGTAGACATTAATTATTTCCAAAACGTGTTAACCGGAGTCAAAACAGTAATCGCTTCTTTCTCAATTTGATCAGTATTGATTTTTTCAAAATCGCCAAAGTTTTGATTTAAAGTGCCTTCTTCATTTAAGGTGATAATATATTGAAACTTGGTGCCTTGTGATAAGGTATTTTCAAGAAAATTATATAATTCAATAAAATGTGCTTTATCCATGCCATCAAATAGCCCATCATGAATCAAAAACCTTGGGCAATTGATATTGTTTTTGATGGTGTGTAATAAAACAGCAATATCATAAACTAATGTTCTGCCCCTATTTTGCCCTTTTGATTCTTCTGTCTCAAAAGTAATATTAATAGAAAGTTTAGCATTTGAACGGGGATTAGGCGAAATGCTAAAAGATGAACTGTCTTGACTTTGTGAATAAATGGCATTATAGACTGAAGAAAAAACGTCATAAAAATTGGATATTTGAGGTTTAATGAGATCAACATATTCTAAAATTTCTCGGTTGATTTCTTTATCCATCACTGCCCAATCAGCTTTTTGTTTCCGTAAATCATCATAGGTTTTAACTTTACTTTTTAGTTCAGAAAGTTTAGTTTGAGTTTCAGCTAAATGATAGAAAGCAGCCGTCAAATCTTTTAGAGCCTCTTTTGAATCCAAAAACAGAAATAATTTCGCACGTTCTTCATCCCATTTTTTGATTTTTTCTTTTCTTTTGTCAATCTCTGTTTGAAGACTGTTTATCTCATCTAAGAGAAATTCTTCACGAGATGATGCTAATTGTTTGCGAAATTGAACCGCCTCAGTTAAAGATTTAGCAATATTTTTACCCAATAACAAGTTAGTTTCACTATACAGTTGTTTGATTTGATTAATCTTTCTGGTATCAAGAATATCTTTCAATTCAAAGCTTTCTTGGTAAGCCTCGATTTTCTTTTTATCCCAGAAATTTTGAGCAGAAAGTTCTTTGATTTGGCGAGTTAGCCAATTAGCTTGCGCTTCTACATCATCATATTGTTCAGCCAATTGAAAAGACTCAATAATTTTTTTAGTCTTATTGATAGTATGCTCTAATTTATTAATTTCACTATCAACATTTTTGATGTCGATTTGATAGTTGTTTTCAACTAATTTTTTAATCTCTTTGAAAGCCGTGTTTCTTTCATTTACGCCTTGTTGTGCATCATAATTTTTGCACAATAAGGTATTATCAATACCCAAAAAGAAAAAATGGTATTGGTTAAGTTCAATTTCTTTACCCATTTCTGAACTTAAATATTTAATAGGATCTAAAAATTGCCCTCTTTGACGCTTATGAATTTTCAAGAAAAACAACATGATTTTTCGATACCATGATGAATCCAACTTTCCCTTATAATTGGGATTGTTGAATATCAAATCGAACAGTTTTTCTTTTAAATCGTCAATTTTTATGACTTTAGGCGTTTGTTCAAATAAACCAAACTCTATCTCTTTAGGCTTATCAACTGTTCTTTTAATGAAGTAATGAATACCTTCAATCTCAAATTCTAAGACAATTTTATGATTTGTTAGCCTTTTGAATTCTTTATAAAGTCTCGTATTTCTTTTGCTAAAATCAGAAAGCAAGCAAAAGTCTATTAAATCTAGCAAAGTCGATTTACCATTCAAAGACTCTTTCGTATCTCTGGCAGTGTGCTTTTTGCCAAAGATAAAATTAATACCATTTTTAAACTTAACAGGTTGAAAGAGTGTGGGCGGTTCGCTATATAATTTTTTGAGAAACATTTCTATTTTGCCTTGAGTATGATTGTGTGTTCATTCAGCTCAATAATATCTGCCAACCACAAAAATAGGAGTGTATTATAGAACTGATTCAAATGCGTTAACCTGAGTTTTTTAAGCTCATTGAATAGCGCTTCAATATTATAGTCTTTTCGTTTGAGCAAACCAATAATATCAGCCCCTATTATGAGGTTATTCTTTGGTAAGCTTTCATAAGGTGTTGGTATAAGCATAATTTTTAGTCAAACAAGTCGAATGTTTCGCCTTCTTCTTGATCAGTTACATCCACAAAGGCGCCCATTAGCTCAAGTAGGCCGTTTCTAAAACCCATGAATAACTACTGCAGGATGGCGGAAATTTCCAGGCCACTCGAAGCGGAGCTTCGGGGCATGCATTCCCAAGCGGGAGCTTGGGAACGAGAAAACCTATTTATTCTCGTTCCCAAGCTCCTGCTTGGGAATGCATTCATCGAAGCTCTGCTTCGAGTGTAGGTGGCCTGGAAATTTCCGCCATCCTGCACTACACGGATTACTTTTAATAAAGGATAAACCCCATTAATGAAGTGTTTTTGACTTATCCTTTATTAAAAGTAATCGCTTTCCGTTATTTATGGTTTTGGAACAAAGAGTTTTATTTTCAACAAGATATTTTGTAGGTTGGGTTAGATTTTTTTGCGCCG
>CAYFOB010000490.1:0-3648 GCA_964344525.1 uncultured Thiomargarita sp. | reverse complement strand
TTAAGGATTTTTTGGCTTGTGCTTTAATCTTTTTTAGAACTAAAGGCTTACGTTTTAAAAAATCCTCAATTGACTTATTACTTTTTTTCTGATTACATTTTTGGCAAGCAATAGTCAGATTGGACACGCGATTGCTACCCCCTTTGCTTTTCGGTTGAATATGCTCAATTTCTAAAGGCACATTCTCTGCACCACAGTAGGCGCATTTACGCCCCCATTTTTCTAGCAGGTACTCACGAACTTCGTAGCCGGTTAATTCGCCTTGTTGATATTCCGCACCAGATATTTCAGGATTTTGCATCTTTTGTGTCTTAAAAGGTTGCCCTTTCAAGCCCCTGAGTCTTTAGCTCAGGGGTTGTTGACTGTTCCTCACTCAATTTTTTGAAATAAAAAACAAGAAGGATTAAACTTGTCCCTAAATAATTTTGAACTGTGATTGATTGATTTGAGGAAAAAATCCGCATTAGCGCCCTCATCATCTCAATCACATAAATCACAGTTCAAATTATGATAAATCTTACTCACCAAATCTAAAAAATACAACCCACCGGTTGAAATCAGTTATCAGTTATCAGTAATAAATCCTAAAATAGATTGGTTTTAATCTCAAAAATCACGGTTCAAAAACGATAAATAAATGCGTGCTTTGATTATTGAAGACGATTCTGAAGTAGCCGCCCATATCAAAAAAGGGCTCACAGAAAGTGGCTATATTGTTGATCATGTCGCTGATGGTAAAGATGGGCTTTTTATGGCATCCAGCGAAAATTACGATGTGATGGTGATTGATCGTATGCTCCCCAATGTTGATGGGTTGACTATCATCAAAACTCTTCGTGCTGCGGGTAATAAAACCCCTGTACTCATTCTTAGTGCCCTAGCCCAGGTGGATGATCGTGTTCAAGGTTTACGCGATGGGGGGGATGATTATTTGACTAAACCTTTTGCCTTTAGTGAACTTTTAGCACGATTAGAAGCCTTATTGCGCCGCGCCCATCAAAGCGGTGAGACAAAAAACCTTTTTAGAGTGGGTGATCTTGAAATGGATTTACTTGCCCATGTTGTCAAACGGCGCGAAAAAGTCATTGATTTACAACCCCGTGAATTTCGCTTATTGGAATATTTGATGCGCTACGCGGGACAAGTTGTGACACGCACCATGCTGTTAGAAAATGTTTGGGATTATCACTTTGATCCCCAAACCAATGTGATCGACGTTCACATCAGTCGCTTACGGCGCAAAATTGGTAAAGGCTTGTTACACACTGTGCGGGGTGCTGGTTATATCCTTCGTGAAAACGATTAAACGGGTACTTACCCGTATTCCATTTAGGGTGGCTAAGTGTAAACTAATGCCAACAATCCCTAAAAACAGGGTGACGATCAACACACAGGTGCTGCCACGCCAGGCATCAATGTGTTGAGCGTTCAAATTTATATTACCCTTCGATTAATAACTGATTATGATAAATAACATTTTTTTAGTGGGTCCAATGGGCGTGGGCAAAACCACAATTGCTCATCATGTGGCTGAAATTAGAAATTTGACCTTTGTAGACAGCGATCATGAGATTGAGCAGCGTAGTGGCGCAACAATTCCTTTAATTTTTGAATATGAAGGTGAAGCCGGTTTTCGCAAGCGTGAGCGGGAAATTATTGCTGATTTGACAAAGCGTCACAACATCATTTTATCCACCGGGGGCGGTGTTGTCTTAGATGCCAACAATCGTAAGCATTTAGATAGTCGTGGCTATGTGATTTATTTACAGGCCTCAGTTGATGAATTACTGAAACGCACAGCACATAGTTATAATCGTCCTTTGTTGCGGACAAAAAATCCCCGTCTCAAGCTTGAAACCTTGCTTAATGAACGGCATCCATTGTATGAGGAAGTGGCAGATGTGACAATAGAAACAGGACATCGTAGCATACGCCAAGTGGTTAAAGCCGTTCTCAAACAATTAAATAAAGTAGAGCAAACATGAAAACCCTACAAGTTGATTTAGGTGCGCGTAGTTATCCTATTTATATAGGGCAAGCCTTATTAGGGCAAGCAGGGTTAATCACGTCACATGTCAAAGAACAGCAAGTGCTAGTTGTGACTAATGAGACAATAAAGCACCTATATTTGGAAAAAACTTTGGCGGCTTTTGCGAATTTTCAAACAGCCACCGTGATTTTACCTGATGGCGAAAAATACAAAAACTTAGAAGTTTTAAACCAAATTTTTGATGCGCTACTGCGTCAACATTTTGATCGTCAAACCACCTTAGTGGCTTTAGGCGGTGGCGTGGTGGGTGATATGACGGGTTTCGCAGCAGCTTGTTATCAGCGCGGCGTGCCGTTTATCCAGATTCCAACCACTTTACTTGCCCAAGTCGATTCATCTGTGGGCGGCAAAACGGGCGTCAACCACGCACTGGGTAAAAATATGATAGGCGCATTTCATCAGCCCCGTTGTGTGGTAATAGATACTGACACTTTGCAAACCTTAGACAATAAGCAATTAAGTGCTGGATTGGCTGAGGTCATAAAATATGGACTGATTAATGACTTAGCATTTTTTGAATGGTTAGAAAAAAACACAGAGGCATTATTAGCACGCGATTCGCAAGCCCTAAGTTTTGCGATAGCACGCTCTTGTCAAGACAAAGCGGACATTGTTGCAGAAGATGAGCGTGAAAGTGGACGACGCGCTTTGCTGAATTTAGGTCACACATTTGGACATGCGATTGAAACAGGGCTTGGTTATGGCGCATGTTTGCATGGAGAGGGCGTTGCAATTGGTCTATGTTTAGCCGCACAATTATCGGCACAACTTGGCTGGATTAGCGATGCAGAAGTCACACGCATTACAACATTGATAGAAAAAATGGCTTTGCCCACCCGTATTCCCAAAGCTTTAACGGTTGAACAAATGTTAGAATTGATGCAAGTTGATAAAAAAGTGCGTGCTGGTAAAATCCGTTTGGTGCTATTACAAGGCATCGGAAAAGCGCTTGTCACAGAGCAATATGAGCCACAATTATTAAGGCAAACGCTGCGCTTAGGATTGAAATAAATTCACAAAGGAATATAACGAATGAACACAAAAAAATTACCGACGATCCCCCGTTTTCTGACTTTGCCTATAGGCTTTATCCCACCCATCATACCTAATACGGCTTTAGTCGCCATTTTAAACAAAATCTTTGCCCAAGCGTTACAGGACGATGAATTAGATTTCCTACACAGGCGGGTTTTGCTGATTCGGGTAATAGATGCAAACTTGAATTTTCGCATCACCTTAATTGGAGACAGATTAGTCGCAGCTAACCACCGCCAAACTCATGATCTGGTTATTGAAGGCACCGCTTACGACTTTCTACTATTAGCCACCCGTAAAGAAGATCCTGACACCTTGTTTTTTAACCGTCGCTTGCGCTTGGGGGGTCATACGGAATTAGGGCTTTACTTGAAAAATTTTCTTGATGCACAGGAACCCGAGGATCAATTAGAGCCCATTTTAAAACGCTTGGAACGATTGACTCAGGTATTTGAACGTTTTGGGAAAATTCAATCAATGAATCCTTTTGGTTCATGGGCAACATCGAAGCCTTAAATTTAACTACAAGGATTACTTTTAAAAAAGGATAAATCAAAACCTAA
>CAYFOB010000489.1:1418-3653 GCA_964344525.1 uncultured Thiomargarita sp. | reverse complement strand
CCGGTTTTGTAGCCCAGTCCCCTATGGTGACATAGGGGACTGAGGTTAACTGTGTGGGTGAAACGGGTGCAAATGTACTTATTCCAAGTACATTAAAACCTTTGACCATTACAGCCGTTGGACATGGTTCACGACAAATGTGTCGGGTTGATCAATACGGATTTCCAAGAACAACGGCTAAAAAGCAAAAAGTCGTTAAGGGTTTTCAAACAGGGGATATAGTTAAAGCTGTTGTTACCAAAGGCAAAAAGATAGGAACTTACATTGGGCGAGTTGCTATTAGAGCCAGTGGTTCTTTCAATATTTCTACTAAAAACGGAACAACGCAGGGGATTAGTTGGAAATCTTGCCAACGAATCCAAGCGGTTGATGGTTACAGTTATTCAATTTAAGGAGGATCGGCAATTCCACCCCTAAGCTAAAGACTTAGGGGAGGAATTGCCGATATTTTTATGAAAAAAAAATATTGGGTATTAGTCGGAATAGCATTGCTTGCCTCATCTCTTTTTGCATGGATCAGTCTTTTTTCAGAAAAAGAACCAGTGTATATCGCTCTCTCTGGTCCGATGAGCGAAGATAATGGCAAAGCGATGTTGCAAGGCATTCAACTTTATCTTGATGAAGTTAACCAACAAGGGGGAATCCATGGTAGTCCTGTCAAGTTACTGATTTTTGATGACCAAAATAACCCCGAACAGGCTAAAGAGGTTGCTCAAAAAATTACCAAAAGCCAAGCACTTGCTGTTATTGGTCATTACACAAGCTCGACCTCCCTCGCAGCTGCCCCAATTTATCGGACAGCTGGCATTTCCGCAATTTCTGGCTCTGTAACAGCCGACGAACTCACAATGGGAAGCGATTGGTATTTCCGCACCATTTTCACCAATAGTGATCAAGGGGCTTTGTTGGCTAATTATGTGCGAAAAATTCTCAACTACTATGAAGTTGACATTTTGTTCGATGAAGATGTTTATGGGAGAACGCTTGCAGAATCCTTTACGCAAACGGCGGATTTAGTTGGTTTAAAAATCAGACAACGATGGCATTTTGGTCAAACAAACAGCTTTAAAGACATCCTTGATCAAATGATTACAGACTTACAAGCCACACCGACAAGGCATAGTATGATCTTCCTCGCCACTCATTCTACCGAAGCGGTTGAAACCATTACCTCTTTACGACAGCAAGGTATTGGACCACGTATTCAATTTTCTGGCGCTGATGCATTGTCAAGTAGCAATTTTGTCAAAAAATTAGGAAAATTTCCACAAGAACAGGCTCAACCGGGCTACTACAGTGATGGCACATTTATCACAGCCCCTTTCTTATTTGATATTGCTAATGAATTGGCCCAAAATTTTAGGCGCGTCTTTACCCAACAATATCAAGAAGAACCCACCATAACCTCCGCTTTGTATTATGATGCGGCGAAGGTTATTGTTGATGCCATTCAAAAGCGAGACCCTGAAGAGATTGCGACTCTTGAGAAAACGCGTCAACAAGTCAAAGATAATTTATGGCAATTATCTCGCTTAGAAGATGCTGTTGATGGCGTTACTGGGCCCCTCTTTTTTGATGAAAATGGCAATATGATTAAGTTTATCCCAATAGGCCTTTATGAGCATGGTAAGCCCACCGTAGCCGTCGAGCAATTTCAATTGTTGGGTAACGTAGAAAATATAGACAATTTGTTGCTAAAAGTATTGGATAATCAAATTATTCAATCGAATGGTCGATTTCTGAATCGTGCGCGTGTGGTTTACGCAGGCATTGATTTCAACGAAATTACTGAAATCAATTTCCGGCAATCGGTTTACTCTGCAGATTTTTTTATTTGGTTTCGGTTTAAAGGCGATTTTGATGACAAGAATATTGAATTTGTCAACGCACTCAACGAAGGGACTGCTTTGCAAAAACCAGTCGTTGAACAATCTTTAGGAGGAGGAGGATTTGTTGCGAGTCCAAATGTTGTGATAGGTGCCGTGGTTGATGAGCATTTAAAATCTGGGTCAAAAAAAGAAACTGTAACAGCCTCAAATACTAATTTGGGAGCGGCTCTTGCTGAAGCTTCCCATAACGGTTTGACCATAAGAAGCTACCGAATCAAAAGCTTGTTTAAAGCGGAATTTGATTTCCATGATTATCCACTAGATAAACAGGTTTTACCCATTTATTTTCGACATAAAGACTTGACCCGAGAAAAGTTGATTTATGTGGTTGATGCGCAAGGTATGC
>CAYFOB010000489.1:0-1408 GCA_964344525.1 uncultured Thiomargarita sp. | reverse complement strand
TAAGTCAATTTGACCCTCAACATATTGAGGAAACGACCAAAGAGTTTTTCCAACAGGGCGGTTGGACAGTTAACAAGGTGTTATTTTTTCAAAATTCCCACGTCAATGATTCAACATTGGGACTGCCTAATTTGTTCGGTGAACAACAACGCATAGAATATTCACAATTCAATGCAGGCATCACGATTGAACGGCATGTGACGAATTTTATACTCAAAACCTTGTTACCTGTTATATTTCTCATTGCCATAGGCTTTGTTTCATTTTTTATCAGATCATTTAAGCCCAAATTGGCTATAGGGACCAATCTGATATTGGCGACGTCACTTTTTCATTTAAAATTGTCGTCCGATTTATCGAATATTGATTATATTATATTGATGGAATATTTCTTCTATCTGGTTTATTTTTTGGCAATCTTTATTATTGTTGTTTCCTTGTTTTATCACCTTTATGAGGAGAGTGAGGCTGAAAATGCGAGATTGATCCTCAAACGTATTGATTTTTGGGGCAAAATCGCGTATCCAACTTTTCTTTTTGGGGGAATTGCTGCGATAGTTTATAGTTGAACTACAGGGATTTTTTTATAAGAAAGCTTAAAACGTATTAAAGAAATCCGATTTTGTGGAAAAATCGGATTTCTAGCTTGGTTTCTTTTCTTGATATATCAAAGCTGCTCATCTGAAAATTCTTCATCAACAGGATTCCAAACATCAAGTCCACTTTGTTACATCCTATCTTGAATAACCATTTCAGAAGCGCTTGGTCCTTCCCCTCTCATTTTGACCGCTTTAAAGGGTTTAAAAGGCTTATGACTACCCCTCTGGAGCCATCGCCCTGGTGGTGTTTGTGTCCAAGCGGTAATGGTTTGTTCCTCCATTTGCTTAAGTTCCTCTTTTGAGGCATTAGTGTATGCTTGGACAAGTTGATCACTGATTTCAGGAATCTGTAATATTGCCATGGTTTTTTTCCTCAGATAGGGATTAAAAAATTATAAATCCTGTCTTATCCCCAAAGGACGCGCTATTTTTGGTCTATAAATGGTAACTTTAAAATATTCGGCAACCGTATTATTTTCAAAATCAATGTGAGGATAGGCTTTGAGCGATTTTAAAATACCGCTACCAATGCCTCTGTACGGTAAAACATCACTGACAAATGAAGTCAAAACAATATTTCTGGAACGGCGTTGAATACCTTGTTTTATGTCCTCAACAGAAAGATTGTTTGGTAATTTTCCTGGGCTTTTGATCTCTATTCTATCCTCAAAAATAAACAATTTAATTGAATCATGGATAAAATAATCTCTGTGTACCAAAGCATTAATTAAAAGTTCCTCTAAAACAAGCTTTGGAATTTCAGGTATGCCTAAACTGTTAAAATTTTGTTGCCCCTGAACTTTCTTCAA
>CAYFOB010000488.1:0-3667 GCA_964344525.1 uncultured Thiomargarita sp. | reverse complement strand
TTTCTGAAAAGGTAAAGAGTCTTCTCTCATTTTTTTCCAAAACAGCCTCTTAGATGTGATGATGCCAAATATGGATGGCTTTGAAGTTTGTCAACGTTTACGTGCGGATTCTATTTTGGCTCAAGTGCCCATTATCATGGTTACTGCTTTAGATGATCGTGATTCACGTTTACGAGGCATTGAAGCGGGTGCTGATGATTTCATTTCTAAGCCTTATGATAAGCAGGAATTGCAGATACGGGTTAAAACTATTACTAATCTCAACCGTTATCGTCGCTTACTCACAGAACAAGCCAAGTTTAAATGGATGGTTGAAAATTCTAATGAGGCTTATTTGGTACTTGACAAGGATAATAAAATCCTTTACATGAATACCAAAGCCTGTTTTTATTTTAATCAAACAACTAACCAACCTCTCAACGAAACTTTTTTGGAATTGGCTGCTAAACATTACCATCAAGTGGATAAACCCTCTTCAATTCCACTGCCAATTAATTTAACAAAGCTGCCCCCTTATCTTGTGCGTCCTGAAACACAAATGACCCAAGCATTTTGGCTACAAGTTGATGTGACGGAAATGAAGATAGAGTCAGATGAAAAATATTTAGTTCGTTTACGTGATGTAACAAACACTATTTTGGTTTACCAACAGCAGTGGACACTTAAAAAGCAAATCAACTATAAGTTAAAAATGCCATTGACTGCATTTGGTACCACTCAATATTTGTTGGACAATGTTGCCCATTTGGCAAAAAATGAAATGAGAGAGTGGCTTGAGGTCATTAATGAAAATGGGAAAGTGTTTCAATCTGAAATTGAGGATATCCTTAAATACATGGCTATCTCTAGGAAAGTCCAAACCACGTTGGATCCCTGCAATTTGACTGATATATTGTCAACTATCACTGCTGTTAAGAAAAGGTTAGAAATTGAATCAATTCAAATTTCTCAAACAGATCAGATTGAAAACCCTGACAATCTCTTTGTTACTCTTTCTGATCAGGCGATGGAAATCATTCTGACCGCGCTTTTTTCAAATGCCAAAAAATTTCACCCTAAAGGTACGCCTATCATCGATATTGGTATAGTTGCGATGCCTGATGGCATTCGTCTCCAAGTGTGTGATGATGGACTGACATTATCGCCAGAACAATTGACAAATATCTGGATGCCTTATTATCAAGGGGAAAAGTACTTTACAGGGGAAAAGCAAGGTATGGGCTTAGGTTTAGCAATGGTTGCTTCACTGATCTGGGAGGTGGGTGGTACATGCCGCGCTTATAATCATAGCAAAGGGGTGGCAATCGAATTAATTTTACCTTTTGTAAAGTACAAAATAGCCCCAAAAACGTCCCAAGTTTGTTGGACTGATGAACCACCTGATTTGAAACAGGGGACTTTTGAGTATCAAGGAGAATTTAAGGAAAGGTTAGAAAAAAATGGACCTTATTTAGCAGGCACAGCCACACTTAGAAAGGATAAATATAAGATTGATAATAGCCAATTTCCTATTGAAATCGAATGGAAAGAGTGGGTTAGTCCTTTAAATCCTGTGACTCAATATTTGTATATCAATGCAGAACGCGCGCTTGCTCAAACTTTATTTGAAAGTAGCTCAACTTATCCCGTTTTTGTGCAATTGACATTTGATGGTAAGCAGGTGAGTATGAAAACCAGCATTTTATCTGCTATAGATATAAATTTTACAATTAGCACAAACAAATCTGCTTGGAAAAATGAACAGCGAAACAATTGGCAGTTCCAGCTTGATTTAAACCCATATAAAGATACCCCCTCTAAGGTTCAACTGGAACAAGCGCAAAAAATGCCTGCCAAGTTTCATCGCGGTATTTTTGAGTTGAGAGAAGAATTTAAACAGCGAATAGAAAAGATTTATGTGGCAGGCGTTGCCACATTTTTAGGAAAAAAATATCATATTGATGATGGCATTTTTCCTATTGAAATCAGATGGGAAAACAGTTTAAGCCTTTTTAATCTCACGAGTGATGGATGGTATATTAAGGCAGAACGTGATTTTGTTAAAGTTTTGTATGAGGAAAGTCCTATTTATCCGGTGTTTGTGCATCTTGCAGTTGGAGATGAACAAATAGGAGTGACAGCCGCCTACCTTTATGGACATCAAGAAATTATCCCCCTCAACTTCAACCCAGCTCCAAACTGGGAAGAGTGGCAAGACACTTATTTATTTGAATATGCTTTGAATATAGGAGGAGCAGGCAATGTTAAACTAGAAAAAATGTGGGAATCCAACATGCTGCCTCAATTACCGAATTTACATCGTGCGCTTTTTGAAACTCAAGAAGAATTTCAGCAGCGACTAGAAAATAAGGCTTATTTAGCCGGGGTTGCCACCTTAAAAAAAGATCAATATGATATTAAAAATAGCATTTTTCGTATTGATGTTCGATGGGAAAGTTGGCTAAAGCCTTTGAATCCGATAACAAATGGGTTATATATTGAGGCAAAACGTGATTTGGCTAAAACATTGTATGAGAAAAGTCCTATTCATCCTATCTATATACGTTTGTCTGTTACAAAACAGCAAATCAGAGTGCTTTCCTTGGTTTTATTAGGGAATGATCGAATTTTCGCTTTCAAACAAGAGGAAGATGAAAAAGCTTGGAAAAAGGCTTGTCAACACGATACGCCACTCTCTTATCAAAACTATATGGCTGGCAAAACTTTGAAAAGGTATGCCAATCAGGTGACCAAAAAAGAACAAGCTGATCAAGATGCTTGGAAAGAAGCACAACAACAAAACACTGCCAAGTCTTACCGAGCTTATTTGTGTTGTCACACCTTAAAAAAATATGCCAATGAAGCCATCAAATGCTATGAGCAAACGGCTTCTCAAGAAACTCAAAAAAGAGTCATATTCGTCTTTTTTATTATAATTGTTACCTTTTTTATGGGTGGGCTTGGTTTCGGTGGTCTATTCTGGGGAATTTTGAGTGCAACAGTTGTGCTAGTCACCGGCATTTTGACTAAAAAGACGTTCTTCAAAATAGCCCTGGAAAGCACTTTACAAAAAATCAAAAAAACAATCCAGGCACAAAGCTGGTATCAGCAACAGATAGACGAGCAGGCTTGGCAAACAGCCTGTCAACAAAATACGGCTCAAGCTTATCAAGCTTACTTAAAGGAGAATAGCCTTTATGCTGAGGAAGCAAAAAAAAGATATGAGCCATTGGCAGACGAACAAGCTTGGCAAACCGCTTGTCAACAACACACTGCGCAAGCTTATCAAGCTTATTTGAAGGGGAATACCCTTAAAAAGTATGCCAACTTGCTAGATAGCAATAAACAATCTGAAAACAGTCAACCTTTTGAATTTGAATTTGTCACCGTTAATAACAGTGGAAAAATGACCCATAGAAAACACAAACAAGCTTACTTCCAAACTGAAGATTTAGGCAAGGGTGTCACGTTGGAAATGGTTGAAATTATGGGGGGTACATTTTTGATGGGTTCAAATCAATCCGATTTAGAAAAACCTCAGCACCAGGTAACAGTTCAATCTTTTTATCTTAGCAAATATCCCATCACTCAGGCACAATGGCAAGTCATGATGGATTATAACCCATCATGGTTTAAAGAAGATAAACATCCTGTAGAAAATGTCTCATGGCATGATGCGATCAAATTT
>CAYFOB010000487.1:0-3669 GCA_964344525.1 uncultured Thiomargarita sp. | reverse complement strand
GCCTGGAAATTTCCGCCCTCCGGCACTAGTGCAGGTTCGCTCCAGTTTCCATACCACTCTTTGCATAGCAAAGGGGCATGCATTCCATAGCAAAGCTCGAATCAAAATACATAAGTTTTTTTTGAGGTTTTGTAGGGTGCGTCCTACGCACCTTTTCGTGTCAGGCATGGATTGTCGTGTGCGCCCGACGCATCTTTTGAGCCTCATGCATGGTGCGTAGGACGCACCCTACATTTAAGCCTCATGCATGGTGCGTAGGACGCACCCTACTTTCACATCGCAAATGGACTTATGTATTTTGATTCGAGCAAAGCTTGGGAATGCATGTACCTTTGCTATGCAAAGAGTGGTATGGAAACTGGAGCGAACCTGCACTAGTACTCTGTCAAGTTTGTTTTGACAGGTAATGTAGGGTGCGTCCTACGCACCTTGGAAGCAGAATGGTGCGTAGGACGCACCCTACACTACTTTACTGTCAATAAACCAGCGGCAGTCATTTTATAAAGCTCACGTTTAATCGTACCTTTGCCAATTCCCGCCAGTCGCACGATCTCATTTAGATAAAATGTTGTATCTGGCTTTTGAAATAATAAGCCCATTATCTTTTGCTGGGTTTTGGTAAAAAGCGCATCGCCAATGGTGATTGTTTGTGGCATCTTCCAATTTTGTGCATGAGTCCCAAATTGGGTACTATAGGTATAAAATTGGGACTTTTCAAGCAAAGCCACCTGCCTTATCATATAAAGCAGTAAATAAAATACGTGCCCTGAAACTTCAGTTTTTACAAATACTATTTCTTAAAGAAATAGTATTTGTTGATAATCCGTAACTGTAAATTCCGTGCAAAATTTGGGTTTATTTTTCCCTGTTTTTGTTCTATTGTGGCTCAAAAAAAAGTACAAATACCATTTCTTCAAGAAATGGTATTTGTTATTGGCTTAAAAATATCAATTCAATAGGACGTGTTTGCAAACAATCTGCTATTGATTGTTTAGTAAGTCCATTGATAGGTGAAGGAAAAATCTCAATTAGTTTGAATTTTTGCCTGTTTCTGTTAAAGTTTTTGTTTCTTCATCAGTTTCATAAATCTCTGCATATCATGTGGGTATTTGAGCCAAGTCAGGTGAGCAAGCGAGTGATTTAGCGCCCACCTGTTTGCTCACCATTTCATCCATAAAATCTAAGCAATATTCCGAGGCGCAAACGACATGCTCCTAAATTCCCTCTTATACTGAGATTCTCCTATTTTTTTAACCTTCGCCACGCCCATCTTGTAGTTGTAGTTGCCACTGATATGGTCAACAACTCGTGCTGCTAGTGCATTGGAGGGTTGACGGGGGTTGAGCATATTGGCATACATCACTCCTTTTTTGATGTGTGGGACAACCATTGCGACAGCGGTGACAGCTGCTTTGGAGAGTTCAATATGTCCTCGCTTCATCAGCTCAGAAAATTGAAAGTGGTCATTATGTACGCCTAAAATGGTGTCCTTGTGAGCCGCAACGCGATCAGAGTACATCATCACATAGCTGTTTGTTTATGGAACTTAAGCAAGCACTCCATATCAGTTTCTTCTCTGGGGCAAAATTTGAGGTCGACAAAGATCAGGGACTAACCGGGTTTTGCCTTGATTTTATTAGGTTTAAGATTTTACCCCGTTTTTGAAAATCACCTCAAAACGTCTTTATATTATGGCAACTGATAACTGATAACATTAATATCGGGAATGCGCCCTTTAATAAGAATAATAACGTGAGTTCTACTTTAAAATCAAAGACTTAAAAAAACAGTTTATAAATCAATAATTTGATCATAATTTGTTGATTATATGATACTTTTTAAATGTAAAATCCATACTAATAAAATGGTAATTTGACAGACCCAACATTGATTTGACAAAAGTCAAGAAAGGTAGCGCGTCAGTATTTTGTAAGAGATTGATTTTTAAAAATATTTGCGGGTGCTCCATCTGGAAAAAAACCAGCTCACCAGCTTAATTCCAACAGAATTGATGAATCTGGGTAACCTATCAGAATTAGACTTAAACTACAATCTTCTAACGGCTACAGATACTGATCTTATTGCTTGGCTTGACGAACTTAACCCTGATTGGGAGAAAACTCAATTTATGCCCGTGTTAATCGCTCCTAGCGGTTCAATCAGCCAAAATAGGCCAACTTATCAATGGCGGGCTTTACCTAATGCGGAATATTATCTATTAGTTGTCGCCGATGCGACATTGGCAACACAAGACATCCATAAATGGTATTCTGCGGCTGAAGCCGGATGTGCTGATGGTACAGGTATCTGCTCAGTAACACCAAATGTCGCCCTTAATCCGGGCAAAGCATTTTGGTGGGTGCAAGCAAGCAATTTTGATGGTGAAGGTCCTTCAAGTGAACCTATGTCTATTATCGTCTCGATTGCAAAACCTGAAAAAGCGGTTTTGGTTTCTCCAAATGGGAATGTTGCTGATGATACGCCTATTTACACATGGAATGCCGTAGATAGTGCGACTTGGTATCAGGTTTGGGTTAATGATGCTAATGGACAAGTGGTGACTAATTGGTGGTATCAAGTCCACGCGCTTGATTGTGCTAAGGATATTTGCCAATTAGAACCTGCAATCGTTCTTAACAAAGATAAGAGTTATACTTGGTGGGTACGGGCTTGGAATCCGATGGGTTCTGGGGCGTGGAGTGAGGCTATGGATTTCACTGTCACAGCAGAAGCGGGGCCACCAGCCACGAAGTTGAATTCTCCTCACGGATTTATCAATGAAAATCCGCCTACCTATACTTGGGAAGCGGTGGAAACGGCTACTTGGTACTACCTATGGATCAATGGATCCACCGGAGAAGTCTATAAAAAATGGTATAAAGCCAGCGATATTTGTGACATGGGTCGTTGCCAGATAACACCAGCAATCGGTTTGAAAAGATGGGACGAACATACTTGGTGGGTACAAACTTGGAATGACATCGGTTCCGGCGCTTGGAGTGATGGAATGATGTTTACTCCTAGCACTGAGGCTGTGTTGCCACCACCTGCTGCCACCTTAGTCTCACCCTTTGGTTCGATTACTGAGACAACGCCGCGCTATGTGTGGGATGAAGTTGAAACTGCTACTTGGTACTATTTGTGGGTTAACGGACCAAGCGGTGTTGCAGTCCATAAAAAATGGTACAAAACCATCGATGTTTGTGACGGAATGGGTCGCTGCCAATTATCACCGGCGCTGAATCTGGAACTGGGAAATCATACTTGGTGGGTACAAACTTGGAATGAGGTTGGTTATGGAGCTTGGAGTGAGGGTATGGATTTTACAGTTGAATAGAATTTATTGAAGTGACGCACACTCGACATGGAACGTTGTGTGTTTTTTTTGGACTGGGTTTTTAATCCAGTCCAAAATGTTTTCGCCGAACAGACTCTCAATTTCACAAAAATCGCGACAGCAAAGGATTCCAAATGTCATTGGTTTCGGCTAGCCAATAAAGCTTTTAAACGAGCGATTTCGGCTTTGGCTTGTTGCTCAGCTTTTTGCCTCGCTCGCTTTTCATTTTGCGCGAGTTCTTCAGCTTTTTGCCTAGCCAATTTTTCCGCATGGGCCGTTTTGCTTGCCTTTTGTGCCTGTTGCTCAGCTTTTTGCCTAGCCAATTTTTCCGC
>CAYFOB010000486.1:3328-3679 GCA_964344525.1 uncultured Thiomargarita sp. | reverse complement strand
AGCACCTCCAGGCACTTAGAAGCGGTAACTTGCCTTATAACCCTTTAGAACCCTATATAAGCCCTATATAAGCCCTATATAAAGGGGGGTTTCGGCCGGCGAAATTTCGCTAAGTCTGAAAATGGGGGTCCCCAGTACGGGTACTATAGGGTAAAAAATTTTTGAAATTTTTTTTTGCATCCCCTGGCGTTCCCCGAGGGATTAACTATAAAGGTAGATAAACAAAATGAGAAAATCTATAATTTCAATCAACGCTCTTAACAAAGCAACACTATTTGTGAAACATTTTTTTCAACTCATTACAATATTTTCCACGATAGTCCTGCTTAACGGATGTGCGGGGATGATAGT
>CAYFOB010000486.1:1067-3219 GCA_964344525.1 uncultured Thiomargarita sp. | reverse complement strand
GCAACTGGTAAGATTTATAGTGAGATAGTGAAGACACTTCCTACCCTGACAGATGGTAAAGGGAGAATTTACATTTATAGAACTGAATCATCAACTAAAAGCTCATTACAATATGGTTATGGCATAAAAAAGAATACAACCTTTTGTTCTGTTGGTGATACTGCTTACGAATTGATGTGGGAAGCCTTTAGATATATTGACTTGCCAGAAGGCCAATACGAAGTAACTTGTGGTAATGATATTTTAAAGAAAGTAGATTTTTGGAGCAGTAAAGGGCATTTTCAAAAAGGCGTAAATAGAATTCAGGTATCTATTTTAAGTGATTCTGAAACCTTTATAAAGGCTGATGCAGCTAAGGAAAAACCTTTCTTCCAACCAATATTGGTCAAACCTGAACAAGGTCACAAGGAAATGCATAGCTTGCCTTACCAAAAAAATGCAATCAGAATAGCTGGAGGCAAGATAACTATGTAATTGCTTGTGCGGAATGTCGGTTATATCACATAAAAATCTCAATTTTATCAATTCATTTGCAAAGCTCTATAACAGCGAGTCAGAATGACGCAGCGAGCCAGTCGCTGTTGTTTGTGAGAATGAGCTGATCAAGTAATCTGTATAAATATCATTAGGGCTAAGAAAGGAAAAATCAATATGATTCGTAGCAGTTGTAGTGGCAGTATGGTTCTTTCGGTCCGCACGTGCTGTTGGTAAAAGTGGTATCGTTTGGGCAATCATCGGTGTTTTGGTATTTCTTGCTCCAAGTATTCCTTGGTGGGCATTTGTCCGCGTAGTTATTTTTCCTGCTTTGATCAGCTCTGATATCTTTGATGGTAATGGTGCTATTTTTGGATTGTTGTTAGGACTTACCGGTATAGGGTTGGGGCTTGTGCTGGTTTTTATAGTTCATTGGAAGAACTTGAAAAACACTACGAGCCAAGGAAAGTCGATAGACGGTGGCGAGTAGCTCCTGGCCCTGTGACCTCATGGCTGCCCAAAATGGCCAACTTTCTACTTACCGACATTCCGCACAAGCAATTACAATGCAAGCTATTTTTTAGAAATTATTGATTTGCCCGTGCGCTTTAATAAATAATTTGAATTTGTTATTAAGGAACGTGCATGAAATAATTTAGTCAACTTTTCGGGTAAGTTTGGACTCCTACTACACTCCCGCCCTTGCGTTTGGACTCCTACTACACTGCCTGACTAAATTATTTCATGCACGTTCCTAAATTAATTTAATAGCAAAGACTGGAAATTAATCAGATTTTGGATTTGTACTTAATTATAATCAATGAGACGATTTGTTATAAAATTTATTTAATGACACATACTTCAAACTAATTAAAAATGGCATTGAATTGGGTTATGGGCTAAAAAATCCTTAAACTTGGCACCCAAAATAAACAATTTTATAAATAAACGAAATGTGGAATGGGTGTGCGGAATGTCGGTACTTACATTGAGCGCCTATTATTTTCAAAAAAAAAATCAAAAAACTCTTTCAATCTTAATCTGCTACTTCCCGGTTGTTCGAGTTTTTCCTCTAGGCTTCTTTTTGACATCAAGTTTAGCTTCCAAAGCCATTGCCACTAACAAAGAAATCGCTTCAGATTGACTTACATTGTTGCTATAAGCAAACTTCTTGAACTTATCAGTCAGCTTAGAAGGTAGAACAATCTCTTGAACTGACAACCTATGAAAGCCTTCAGGAGTTACTTCAGTTGGCCACAATCCATCTCTAATCATTGCATTTTCCTCAATCAGTCTAAAATAGTCCTTCTTATATTCCATCGCTTCCTCATACCCATCTCCTAAAGCTTCTATCACTCCTTTCAGCTCATCTAATTGTTTCTCTAAATCCTCCTTCTCAGCCTTTAGTCGTTCTAAATCCTCATCCCGTTTAACATCCCCCGAACCTCCTTTAACCTCTCTTTCAATGTCACTTAAGCGTAACTTAATGTTATCTAAGTCCAGCTTCAATTGCTCATCTAACTTATCATCTAACTGAGTGTTACTAAGTAGTTAAACAAAAGTATTTTAACATTTTAGGAGAAGGCAATAACATATTCACTACCAACCTTTTTAAGTATGTCAAATAAATTGTCTTTAAGAGATTTGAATGAATCATATGCTGAAAAAGATATCCATT
>CAYFOB010000486.1:0-1013 GCA_964344525.1 uncultured Thiomargarita sp. | reverse complement strand
CCAGAGAATTTCAATAATGTTAAGCTCTGGAGAATAAGCTGAAATATTTCTAATAAATAAGCCCTTTTCTGGACAGAATTGTTGCTGTTCTAAGAACAGGTCACTGGTGCTCGTTCCAGCATTATCCATTAAAATATAAGTTGGTTTATTAATGGTTTTTAAAAATTCCTCTTCGCTACGCTACAATGACATCTGTATTAACAGTTCCTTCAAATACAAAAGATTCGTCTTTCCAACTCTTGTTTAAAAATCCAAGAACATTTAATTTTGGGCGTAGAGAAGTTGGAAGTTCAATTTGTTCTTCTGGAGCTTGCCAAGCGTATGGAATACAAGGTTGAAGGTCAAAACTCGATTCATCAACGATCCAAACCTCAACTTGTCCACGTTGTTCTTGTTCTAATAATTCTTGAATCTGGAAAGATTCCTCATAAGCTTTAGGATTTCTGGAACGAATTAGACTCTTTCTCACCCTTTGGAAGGAAAAACCTGCTCTTTTACAGATACGCCTCAAAGTTTCCCTACAAATTGTAATCCCGGTTTTTTGGGTTATAAAGCCAAGCACTTTTTTGATCACGATTGGTTCTTCAATTATTCTTTCTATAACCTCATTTTCTTCATTAATGGTTAATTTTCGTGGCCGACCACTTCTAGCTTTCTCTATTAAACCGGCTAAACCAATCTCATCCCAATTTGTTATCCAACAAGATACACTTTGTCTACAAGCGGCAACTATTTCGGAGATAGCAGGAATAGAATACTTCAGGTTGCTCAACAAGATTGTATGAGCACGGGATCGATTCATAGGCAAGGGGTGATTGTTATACATTGATTCCAATGTGGATTTTTCAGTTTCCGTTAGAGGATTAACAAATTTCATTTTTTTATCCTTTCTAGTTGCATTGTTGTGTTTATAAAAAAATCATAATAACAGAGGCTCTTGCAAAACTCTTAAAATATTCCAAAAATAGTGTGTAAAAAAGGGCAAAAAAATTTTTATTGTCTCCTTTTGGGCA
>CAYFOB010000485.1:0-3688 GCA_964344525.1 uncultured Thiomargarita sp. | reverse complement strand
TTTTTCGCGGAAAACAAATACCATTTCTTAAAGAAATGGTATTTGTGATTTTTTTGAAATGGAATAAAAATAGGGTGAAAAAAAATGGACAAATTAGCCCAAATTTAACACCCCAGTCCTTCGCTAAGCATGATTCAGTACTTACCCAAATAATTTTTAGCCGTCACATTTTCTGGCGCAAGAATTATCACATCCCTAAACACCGCAACCGCCTTGTCTACTTTCCCTTGTTGATCATGCAACAATCCTAATTCAACCAAAAAACTGATATTGGTGGGGTACAAAATCAGCATTTTGTTCACCACTTCAATGGCTAAGTCAGTTTTCTTCTGTTTTCGTAAGGCGATGGCGAGTCGCAGATTGCCAAAGTAGTTGTAAAAGTCGATATTAAGGATTTGATAAGCCATTTGTTCGACTTCTGAATAACGTTCTTGGGCAAGGAGTGGCAATAATTTGCCGACTTTTGCTTCTAGGCTACTTGGTGCAACTTTGATGGCGATATCGTAGTGTGCAATGCCATTGGCATAGCGCCCTAGCAGATAATAGAGCCAGCCAAGGCGCAAATTGGCTGTGTAACCTTTAGGGTAAGCGCGTACAACGGGCAAGAGGGATTTGATTGCCGCTTTGTAATTTTCTGTTTGTTCATAGTGAAAGGATTTATGATAGGCTTTTTGAATCCAACTATCCCCGTATGCCGCTTGGGCAACGAGTAATAAGGATATAAAAAGTGTTTTCATTGTGAGGCTCCTCTAAAATGTTTGTTTTAAAACTAAGCTGTAAGTTGTAATATCGACGTTTGCTTCGCTGATTTTCTCAGCGACTCGCTCTTGGGCAACTCCAAGAGTGATATGGGTGCTGTCGGTGATGGCATAGCCGGCTTGAAAATTGATACCAGCCTTATGTTTTTCAGGTAAATTATAAACAGTAAAACCATCATTACGAACGGCATAAGATTGGCTGCCGCCCCAAGCGCCAAGACTCAGGTTGAAGGCTTCATAAAACCAGGAGACTTTCCCTTCAACAGAAAAATAGCTATTCTCTTTATTGGCGGCAATCAAATAAAGTTTACCTTCAAGTAAAAAAGTGCCTGTGAGAATGGGATTTCCTAAATATTTTCCAACACTGGGAACAGCCTGCCATACTTGCAAATCTGTGTTAGGATAGCGGGTATAGTACAGTGTGCCACCATAAGAGTCCTCATAAGGATGGTAGCCATGAAAACCTGCAAATAGGGTAAAGCCCTTGTCAGTATTTTCATTATCGGAATAAATGCCATGGACACCAAAGCGATAAGCCTGACTGCTTTGTCGGTGATAAGTTAAGCTCAGGGTGACATCGGTTTGGTCGAAATCGCTCCAAGCCTTGTACTGGAGAAGCGTTTTTTCCACAGCGCCTTCCCACACATATCCTGAATCAGTACGAAGAGCACCGTAGAGTCCACTTATTTTTCCATCTTGCCGGTAGGATTCATCACTATAGCTGATAGGTACATGGTATAACCAAATATCAGCGCTCATTTGTGCCGCAACTGCGCCAGACAAAAAGAGCAAGCCCAAAAAGATTGTGGTTTTCATTCATTTTCCTCCTGACGTTCTAAGCGTTGTTCGCCCACGCAAATGTGCGAAAAACCTAATTTCTCATGCAAAACAAAGCGCACCGGTAACTGTTTGAACCCACTTTGCACCGTGCCAGTGATTACGCCTTCAGTGTCCCAACAGCCAGTGTATTGCACTTGACCCATATTGTGGTAAAAAGCCCTCGCTAGATTAAATAACTGTTTTCGCCATCCGAAAATCACAGCAGAAACAGGCGGCACATCTTCCCAAGTCATACCTCGACGGTAAACCAATGGCATCCGTGGTAAAGCGGCAAACAACAGCGATAACCAGGGATCATTCCCTTCTAAACGGTAAAAGTAGAAACTGTGATCGTTTTTGGCGAAAAAAAGCTTGCCTTTGCCAGAATCAAAATAGGTTTCGCTACTTGCAGCCATGCAAACTTTCAACGTCACCGCTTGCGCTTGCCGTTTTCCTTGCCATGCCTGGAAAGTAAAATGTTGATCCAAAATAAAAGCGGTTTGAAATTCCAATGTCCGATTTGGACGAAGTGGTTCGATGCTGCTTTTTTCATAAGGCAAATCATTAGCCACAAAATTGTCCTTTTCCAAATAGCTGTAAAAACTGAAGGGCAAGGTGGCTGCCCCAATTTCGGCAGTCAGTTGCACCTGTACATGGATGTGAGGCTGAGGAGAATAACCAGAATTACCACAAAGTCCCACTTGTGTGCCTGTTTCTACCCATTGTCCCTCTCGTACTCGAATGGTATTTTGGGCAAAGTGGGAAAGTTCTACAAAATAGCCAAGGGTTGTGTCAATAATAATCAGGTTGCCCCAATTATTGGTTTTATCGACGATTCCTGGCAAATTATCAGGCAAGTTGGAAACCACTTTGACAATGCGCCCTTTGCAGGGAGAAAACACTGGTTTTTTAAAAGCATAGTACTCCTCTAAAAATTTACCCTCGTTTTTGTAGGTATTACCATCTTTTTCAATCACAAAATCATAAGCGTATTGCCAGCTTCCTTGGTGAGTCCAAGCACCATTAAAGCCTTGCCACACTGTCCAATTGCCTGAAAATGGCAGGGCAAGTTTGCGAAAGCTACCCCGAAAACGGCGCACATTACTGATGTATTCATCTAGCGTCTCTTCTGGTGTGCGTCGCACATTGTGCGCCACCAAGGGAAAGCCCACCAGTCCCAACACATAGAAAAATGTCATCGTGACAAAATTAAAGGGCAGCGTAAAAGCGGGAATGCCGTAGTTCGCCCAAAACAGGTGAATTGCATCTAACAAGATGGTGGCGACTGCGACAGCAATGGCGGCAATCAAATAGCTCTTGGGCGCTGGCACCAGATAAATGCCCCCTAAAGCCATGGCGATGAGAATAAAATTAAAATTGTTAATTTGCAAAAAGGCAGAAGTCATCGCGCCTTCCATTAAGCCTGAAATCGTTGCCCCCAAATAAAAGCCCAACACCGCCAGCAAAAAAAGTATTCGGGAGGCGAGCAAGATGATTAGGGCAAAGAGCATGCCTGCTAGGATATTGGGTGAAAAAAGGATGGCGCCCAAGGAGATAAAAAAACCTTCTAACCAAAAGGGCAAAGACAATGAAATGGTTTCACCATGCACATAAAGTCCTGTGACGTAGAGATTACTATAATTATATGAGGCGAGATAGGCAATGGAGCTGACGATCACAAAGGGCAAGCTTAATATGGGCAACTTGAAATAATAGGAAAAAATGCTATTAATCATCACTGTAAGCACAAAGGTGAATATGCCAGCGGTGACGACGAAAAAAAGGCTTAATGGACTCAAGGCAAAAAGGTAGCCAATAGAAAGCCCGACCAACAGCGCATTATAAGTGAAAAAGCCCGAGCTCAAAAAGGCATCGCTCATACCAATCAGGCGAGCAAAAAGGTAGGCTGCCAACACTGAAACAATGCCAGCAATCCCCACATTCAGATTGGTTAAAGTGACTAAAAACAATAGCACCCCAGCAATAGGACTTTGTAGAAAAAATATCTCTGAATAGCTGTTGAAAAAAGTTTTAAAATGTTGTTCCATCACCTTTTTAACCTTAAGAGGCTGTTTTGGAAAAAAATGAGAGAAGACTCTTTACCTTTTCAG
>CAYFOB010000484.1:0-3693 GCA_964344525.1 uncultured Thiomargarita sp. | reverse complement strand
TGTCTAAAAAATCTCACCCTCAAGCAGATATTAAGAATCCAAACAAGGGAATAAATGGTACCAACAAGACTTGGGACAAAGCGCAAGGTAATAAGGGCAAACTGCTAAATCCCAATCAGAAGCATCAAGCAAATAAACTACTTCGAAAGTGCCACATTTGTCAAGCTTCAGTCAAAGCTAACAATATGAAGCGCCATTTACAGAAAGTCCATAATGTTCAAGGAGGGATTGAAAGCGCCAATAAAAAATCTCCACCAAAGAAACCTGTTCAAAAATGTCCAATTTGTCATGTTTTAGTCAAAGTTGACAATATGGAGTACCATTTGGTGGATGTCCATGAGATTGAAGGCAAAATTGATAAAGTGTGGCAAGAGCACAACGTCTATAAAGATGATGAAAAAGGAATGAATATTCACATTAACTTTACTGTGGATAATGTAAAAGGGGTTCGTTGTTGCATAGCCGCCTATTTCTCGTTTCAAGGTGGGCAAATAATATCTGGTGTTAGCGAGGAGTTCATGACTACAAATGATCAAGCAGTCGTTAGTGAATATTTTACCCCATCTTATGACAGTGCACGTTACAATGATGTTCAACTATTTATGCCATACGAAGAATTATATTTAGCAGAGGGCTACCATCATCATTGCGAATTTGAAATACAGATATATGTCAATAACACAGAGGTTGTTTTTGCAGAGCCACAACCTTGTAAAAAATTTTCATACCAAAAGTCAATTCGTTGTGCAGAAGAATATTTTTGGTAGTCTTGAATAGCAGGTATAGCGTTTTCCGATTGTGTGAGATACACATTTAAATCTAAACGTAAGACACCCAACACTAATATTTTCCTAGGTGAAATTCCTGGTCTTCCAAGGGCATTGCTTGCTTTTTCGGACTCGACTCCAACTCGATTAGGAATCACTTCTGTCAAAATTTCAAAGACTTTCTTTGATTCGGATGGCTCGTGTATATATGTTGAAGTCCTCTCAAAATTTGCGGAATATCATCTCGCGATTTGGGATCAAATTGAATATTGGCTATGGGTACTTCGCCAAGTTGTTTTTGTTGGTTTATAATGGTACGCATAATAAATTTCGTCTCATGAAGTTTGACACATTTTGCTTCCAGATGACAAAGGTAAAAATGTGGATAATAATTTTTCTCTTTATTTTTCAAATACTTAAATTTTATTAGTTCAAAATTATTTGAGTTATTTTAAAAATATTGAGTTGTTGTTTTATATCCTAACATATTAAATTTTAAAGTGTTACGGCTTTTTCTGTCAGGCACTAATTAGGGGAACAGATACTGTGGTAATAGGGGATGGAGAATCATCAATAGTTCCTCAAACCGAGCCTCACCAAAATCGCTCCCTATAATAAGGAAAATCAATGACCAAATTATTCAGCTATCAACAACAAGAAATCAGCCTACAAAAATCCATACAACGACCTTTAGCAACAGGGAGTTATGGAGTCTTTTACACACCAACACAATGCCTATTTGGACGTTGGGATGGTAACCAGATTCTTGATGCACAAGACAAACCATTAGATTTAGAACAAGTCTTTGAAGCGCATGTATTTAATCCAGACATCGAACTGCGTTGGTTAAAAGGGTTTGCTAATGATAATTTAGGCAATGCCGTTTATTTATTTGAGGAATATGCACCAAAAAATTGGACACAACACTCTACTTTGACTGATTTAAACACTCATAAGAATCACTATCTACTCTGGGGAGAATATTGGCAAGCTGATAATTTAGCTAAAAATTGGTCTTGTCTTGCCACATCGCGTATTGGAAGATTATTCGTACCAGTTGCTAATTTAGAAAAAAATCAACGAGTCGCCTTAAAAACGCTGGAATATTTTGGTTTACCCAGAGATGCTAACGGCGAACTCACCTTAGCAGGCAAACATGGTAATAAAGTCGTTGTAGAAGAACGTTGGTTAAGCTTAGAACTGTGCAAGGGAGAAGAATAATATGCCTGAAATATCAACATTGACAGTCACCACTAACAAGAAAAACAAAGCCAGCGTGACAATCGCGGTAAAAACAAAAAAAGGCAGTGCCCAACAACCCGTTGGACTTTGTTTGAGCAGCGATTTGGAAGCTATTAAGAACAGTAAACCAAATGACCTAAATGGATTAGAAGTTTGTTATGAAAGGGAAAATGGCAAAATCACTAAAATTTGGAAAAAAGGTGGCGAATGGCAAGCCAGTGTAATACAGCCGCAACAAAAGCATAAAGCAACACATCATAATAATCAGAATAGAAATCACGGAAATTACCAACAAATAAGAAATAAAACTCAGCCAGCATTCCACAACCCCTATAACTTTGTGCCTTCATTACCCAGAAATGAGGTCAATAATGATTTAGGTGATAAAGAACCCATTGGTCATCACGCTTACCACGAAAATCATTACTCTGGCTGGATTGAAGTCGAATTAACGACAGCGACCCCTTTGTTGATTCCTGATGCCGCGCAGGTATCGACTAATCGTGATGATCACAAAACCTTCCCAGTTCGCGTTGATGCCAACGGAGTTCCCTATTTACCGCCAACTTCTCTCAAAGGAATGTTACGGGCGGCCTATGAAACGGTGACAAATAGTCGTTTTGGCGTTTTTGAGGAACATAATGAGCGGTTGGCTTATCGTATGGAAGCGCGTAAAGGGGTTGAAATGGTGCCAGCGTTAGTAGAACCTGGGAAATTACGTTTGCTAACCAATGGCACCCCCATGAAAGATAATGGAGAACCTGTGGGTGGGACTATGTACGCACCGTGGTTGCCACGTTACAAGAAATATCAAAAAGATGATAGCTGTGATATAGATAAACATGAATATAAAATGGCTTTACGTTATCCAAATGGTACTTTGCCACAACACGGCGATCTCGTCTGGGTACAATGCAGTAGTCCACGAACACATCGTTCTGGACGGTTTTCCTTTTTGAGTGTCACTGATATTCAACAACGTACTGGAACTGCTGCACCAACGCCTAGTCACCAACCTGGTATTGTATCTATAACGGGTCGCAATATGATGAATAAACATGAAGAACGCGTGTTTTTGCTGAGTAAAACAGATCCAAAACTGGCGTTATCTGATCTTTCAATTGAAGGTTGGAAAACTTTGATTGAAAATTATCAAAGCATTCATGATGATGAACTACAAAAAAGAAGAAAAGACGGAAATCAATCCAATGACTATTTAGGACATGAGCCTGGTAAAACGGGTTGGTCACGCCATATTGATTCAAAAAATGGAGCCAGTGCTTTGACAAATGGCAGTATTTGCTATGCACGAATAGAACGTCAAAAAAATGGTAGTTATCAATTATTAGGCTTATATCCAGTCATGATTTCCCGCGATTTATTTGATGAAGCACCAAAGGATTTATTACCTGATAGCCTTCACTTAGCAACGAAATATAACGAACTCTCTCCAGCAGATCGCGTATTTGGCTGGGTCAATCAAGATGAAAATGGCGAAGGCGCATGGAAAGGTCAATTACGCATTGGAACGGCTCAATGTCAACAAGGCAAAGAAGCTATTGAAAAACAGGGTGATAATGGCGTTCCACTGGCAATTTTAGGAGAAGCTAAACCCCAACAAACCCATTTTTATACTCCAAACGTTCAAGTTTTCGGATTATTAAAATAACTGAAATTTTAGGGT
>CAYFOB010000483.1:0-3709 GCA_964344525.1 uncultured Thiomargarita sp. | reverse complement strand
CAGGCATTCCCAACCAGGAGGTTGGGAACGAGGATGCGTAACATCAGTTATTAATACAATAAAAATGAATTTAAAGTGATGGAAAATATAATCCTTGTCCTTATTTTAAAGGCAAAGTCAATTCGATCACAATGCCTTTTCTGTCTTTGCGATTATAGGCAGATACTGTGCCTCCCACCTCTCCTATGAACAAAGCCACCATTGACAAACCTAAGCCCGCCTTTTTGCCCTGAGGTGTCCACAGTTTAGCCAATTGTTCTGATGAAAGCCATATTCCATCATCACAAATTTCTAAACGAATGTTTTCAGAAATAACAGCGATGTTAACTTCTAAAGTGGGCAAATTATCAGGATGAAATTTTTTGGCATTTGAAAATAGCTCTATCAAAACTAATTCCATTGCCTCATGAGAAATAAAAACAGAAATCTTTTTAGGATTTTCAATCGACTGGTGGAAAACATGAACCGATTCTATTTCCAGATTCTTCTTAACTGCGCGGATGATCGACAGAATGTCTGCAATATAACAGGGTTCTGACTTTGCCTGAGCTGTATTACACTCTGCCAAGTACTGAAGAATTTCCAAAATTTCAGATTGAAGACGGTTAGCACCCTGAGAGGCTAAATCAAGAATTTCTCTTGTCTTCGCCTCCGTTTCGGGTGACAGTCTGTTTTTCGCCAATTGAATTGCCGCAGTGATAGGTATCAATGGCGTTCTCAATTTGTGATTAATTTGCAAGTCAAATGTCCACTTTTGCCTTCCAGTGTTGATAGTATTTGTCACATCTTGTAAATGGACTAGATACTTTTTGTCCGCCCCCTGCGATATTTCTTCCAAGTCAATTTGCAACCAAAATACTTGGGCTGCCATTGTTTCTGGAGATACAACGCGATGTGGAACCAGTCTGTGTTCTGGTTCATCTGTTTTGGGATAATGATAATGCTTGGTTAGAAGCGCTAAGAAAGTTTCGTTAATTGGTTCATCCTTTGTGAGATAAAGATAGGAGCGAGCTTGTGAGTTGGCGTAGACTATCTGAGTATTCTGATTGAGTACCAAATAAGCCTCTTTGGTATGTTCAATAATCCACTGAAATTTGTTTTTTTCCATCGTTAACTTACGATAACGGTTGAGATTGGTGATGGTTCTTAAGCGTATTTTTAATTCTAGGCTATCGTAGGGCTTAGAAATAAAATCATCAGCACCGATTTTAATACCCCGCAAACGAGAGTCACGATCATCTAAGGCAGTTAGCATGATAATGGGCACTTCAGCTAGAGAAGGAATCTCGCGTAAACGTTGACAAACTTCAAAACCATCCATTTCTGGCATCATCACGTCTAGCAGAACAACATCAGGGGTGATTTGTGCCACTTTAGTTAACGCATCTACCCCATTACAGGCAAAGACTAATTCGTACCCTTCAGTGCTTAGCAACATTTCTAATCCATCACGCACTAATTCTTGATCATCAACAATGAGAATCGTATTTGTTTGTGTCATAGTAGTAATCCCTTTAAAAGCTTTATATAAAAGTTGCCTAACGATGAGCATTTATTGCAATAATTATGCCATAAAAACTTTTTTTTTGTAAATTATTTTTTTTAAAGCGTTTTTCATGTTATATCTCAATTTTTTACAGGAAATAAATTTTTTTATATGATGATATCATGAGTGTTTAGTATTTATAGCATATTTATCAAAAGCTTATAAAGTAGGCGTCCAAACTGGACCAAAATAAAAAATCAATCTGAAAAGCTATAGCTGATGATGGTAAAATACGCTGAGTAAGGTGATAACAAAAAGGAAAAAAATCAATGTTTGAAACCGCAGAATTAGGCAAATCAATTAAGAAAAAACACTACAAAAAACAATTGCCAGAGCTAAGGGCAGCGCTTTTGCAAGCCCAGTTTGCCTTGAGCAAAACCAATACGCCCGTTATCATCATTATTTCTGGGATTGATGGGGCTGGGCGTGGTGATGTTGTTAATACTTTGAATGAGTGGTTGGATACGCGGGGGTTAGAAACCATTGCTTTGGATTCGCTTACTGATGAAGAGCGGGAACGTCCTTATTATTGGCGATTTTGGCGACAATTACCAGCGCGAGGACGTATTGGTGTTTTTTTTGGGGGCTGGTATGTTGATCCTATTGAGCAAACTGCCCACCAAAAGATAGAGACAGCAGCATTCCATGACGCTTTGGCGCACATACGCCATTTTGAAACCATGTTGGTGGAAGATGGGGCTTTAATCCTCAAATTTTGGTTGCATTTATCCAAAAAAGATCAACAAAAGCGTCTCAAACAACTCGACAAAAATCCACACACCAAACGTTCTGTTTCTAAGCGCGATTGGGAACATGCTAAACTAAATCCTCAATTTGTTAAAGCCGCTGAACAGGCTATCCGACATACCGATTCGGCTGATGCGCCTTGGATATTGGTAGAGGCGACGGATTCCTGTTATTGTAATTTGACAGTAGGGCGTACTGTACTGGAAAGTTTGCGTAAGCATCTTGATGCAGAACCGCCCCCCTCTTTAGCGACACAAGCTGCGCCAACTGAGTCTGCAAGCACCTTGACTATTTTAAATACTGTTGATTTAACTCAAAAATTGGCTGAGAAAAATTATCATAAAACTTTAGAAACAGATCAAGGTAAACTACACCGCTTAGCTTGGGCAGCGTATGAACAAAAATGTTCGACAATTATTGTTTTTGAAGGATGGGATGCCAGCGGCAAGGGCGGTGCGATACGGCGAATGACACAAGCAATGGATGCGCGATTATACCGAGTCATTTCGACAGCTGCGCCAACAGATGAAGAACGCGCCCATCATTATTTATGGCGATTTTGGCGACATATCCCCCGTGCTGGCAGAGTTACCATTTATGATCGTTCATGGTATGGGCGGGTATTGGTAGAGCGCGTTGAAGGATTTGCCAAAGAAAAAGAATGGCAACGGGCTTATTTAGAAATCAATGATTTTGAAGAACAATTGGTTAAACACGGCGGCATCGTCATCAAATTTTGGCTACATGTGAGCCAGGATGAACAACTACGCCGTTTTCAAGAACGTGAAAAAGTGCCCTATAAAAAACATAAAATCACTAATGAAGACTGGCGCAACCGCGAGAGATGGAATGATTACACAATTGCTGTTAACGAAATGGTAACGCGGACGAGTACCGACTTTGCACCGTGGACATTGGTGGCAGGCGATGACAAACATTTTGCACGCGTGCAGGTACTAAAAACTGTGTGTGAGCGTTTAGAAACGGTGTTAAATTTGCGGTAGGAAAATTATGCAAGTACTAATAATACGCCATGCGCCTGCAGAAGATCGTAAAGAATTTTCTCGCAGTGGGCAACCAGACGAATTGCGCCCTTTAAGTAACAAAGGCAAAGCAAAAATGCGTCAAAACGTGCAAGGTTTGCAAACCATTGTGCCCCAAATAGATCGCATTGCAGAAAGCCCTTTAATTCGCGCTCAACAAACCGCTGGTTTACTAACCGCAGCTTATTCCAATGCTATCCGAGAAACTTTACCCGCCTTAGCACCGAATGGCGCAGAAACTGCCATATTAGCTTATTTACAAAAACAATCTAAAAAGGCGCAAACAATAGCGCTAGTAGGGCATGAACCAGATTTGGGCGAATTAGCAGCGTGGCTACTCAGTGGGCAAACGAATGGTTGGATGCCCTTAAAA
>CAYFOB010000482.1:0-3719 GCA_964344525.1 uncultured Thiomargarita sp. | reverse complement strand
TGAATCATATATGGGCTGTGAGAAGATAATAATACAGGAATATTATTTTCAACCAGCATCACAATTAATTTGGCATATTCTACTTGCCATTGTGGATGCAAGTGAGTTTCAGGTTCATCAATAATTAATAAACTTCGTTCATCCAAAAATTGGCTTTCCAACAACAATTGAAGAATTCCAAAAGATTTTATGCCAGAAGCGGTATTAACCGATTTGAATTTAACCACATTTGCTTGATTGATAGCCTTTTGAAAAATAAAATCCTTAAGTTGTTTATTAAAATGAAATTTGCCTTGTATTAAATGGTTAATTTTATCAAGAAAATTGCTCAATAATTTTTCATCAAAAAATTCTGGAGAAAAATAGTGTGAATTTTCTAATTTTGACATTAAATCTTTAATGTGCAAAGACACCTTTGGTTTAGATAATTGTTCTAACCGTTGCCCTTTGTTATCCTCATTGATAATTTCAAGTAAGGTACTTGCGGCGCTTACCACCTCATACATTTGTAAAATAATTGGGGTTTCGATAAAAGTGACGTCATTAAAAAAAACGTCATCATAAAATTCAAGCCCCACAATGTTATTATTTTCTATTTCGATATCAAAAATGTTATTCATTCCTTCTTCAATCTTAATAAGAGATTTCAGATGAGCAGGTTTCTGTGTAATTTCAAAATGAAATTCAGATACAAGCGCTTTTGTTAAAGCCCGTTTTATAAAAAATTTTTTATCTTCTTCTTGTTTCACAGAAGAGCTTAGTGCTTCAATGTTTAATTTGATAACATTAGTAATTTCTATGATATCGTATAGCTCAACCTGATTTATACATTCTTCAGGAACAACCGCAACATTTTCAAAAATCTGTTTTTTTTTATCCAATAGTGAATTAAGTTCATCAACGTTATTATGAACGAGTAATTTATCTACCTCTTCAAAAAAAACATCAGGATGAAATTCTTTTTTTAGTGCTGGATATTCATCAAAAGAATATAATTTCCTCATCTGAAAATAAATAGTTTCTATTATATTAAAAATATTTTTTTTCTTACTCTCATTCAAATCTTGTTCAAAACGACTGAATGCTTTGATAATGGCAAACAAAAGCTTGCCGACTGTACTTTTGCCAGTATCATTTTCACCGGCAATAACAGTCAAGCCATTAATCAGGCCAATATTTTTAAGTGTTAGGTTCATAAGTGCGTAACATTAGTTAAGTATAACTTCATCTAAATACTTTCTTAATTCCGTTTGATTTTCTGGACTATGAAATCCTTTGTCCAGGCTTACTACAGACAGAGAAGGAAACCGAGCTTGGCCCTCAATAACCATTTGAATAGCAACCTGATCATCTGTTTGTTTTTCCATAACTTCATGGTGTAAAATGAAGCGCATTGTATCTAAACGGCATTGCCTAAATTATCATTAGCAAACCCTTTTAACCAACGCAGTTCGATGTCTGGATTAAATACATGCGCTTCAAAGACTTGTTCTAAATCTAATGGTTTGTCTTGTGCATCAAGAATCTGGTTACCATCCCAACGTCCAAATAGGCATTGTGTTGGTGTGTAAAAGACTCCATAACTCCCTGTTGCTAAAGGTCGTTGTATGGATTTTTGTAGGCTGATTTCTTGTTGTTGATAGCTGAATAATTTGGTCATTGAGACTCCTTTTGAACCTTAATCCACTCTCGCCAATCTGCTTGTATTTCTTGTAAGATGGGTAATTTATTCAAAGCAATAGGATTCTTTAATGAGAGTCCATCTAAGCCATATTTATTTTCAGTTTCATCAATTTTTTCCCAGTTAAAATCCACTTGTTTGACTTTTAATTCACCATAACCACGATTAACACCAAATCCTAGTGGTAAGCGATTTGCGCTTAAATCGCGTAGTAATAACAGTAGTAAAGCTAAAGCTGGTTTTTGGAGCTCACTATATAAGCGATCCAAGTATAAGCGAATTTTAATCGGTTCCCATTCGACTCCAAATGGTTCAATCGCGCTATATAAAAAACCTTCTGCAGCACCACCAGTCCAACGATCAATACCTACGTGATATCCTTGTTCAAAACTCGGTTTTTGGCGTAATTTGGCATGATTTAATGCCGTGTATAAAGGATTACTCTGTTCTGCTTTGGCCGTTTCAATTGTTTGCCATTGTTCAGTTGTACAGTTAATATTTTTTGCGTAGCAGGTGTTTATGCTTATAGCGGCACGCTTGCCACTGTTTTTATGTTTGGCAGAACCAAAGAGTTCATTAATTAATGGCAGTTGAACTTGTTCAAGCCAATCTTCTGATATTGTGGTTTTGCCTAATACTGTGCGAACTATTCGTTCTGCCTGACTACGCAATGCGCCTTTTATGCCGCTGCCAGGTAAAACTAAAGTGATGTGGCCACCCTCAGTGCCAGTGACTCTTGGCAACATATCTACAGCCATACCGTCATAACTGGCTTTTGTCATCAATGCGCCAACGGGTGTCCAGTTAATAGTCAAACGTAAAATCTGTGGATGAATAGGATTTAAAGTGGCCTCATTTTTAATGAGTTCTTCATAGTTGAGTGCTTGCGCGGTTGTGCCATTTGTCAACCAGTTTAATAATTCGTTTTGATTCCAATTAATTTCTTGCAGTTGGGAATCTGTCAGTTTGACTTGTCCTAAACCGCGTGTGGTGGCTGCTCCAAGTGTAATTTGTTCATTTGCTAGGGCTTTTATTAGATGTCCTAGCATTGCTCGTATTGTTGTTGCTTGGTTATTTTTTGGTGGTAAATCGACTTGTAGACGTAAATTTATTTGACTGCCTTTGGGAAGAACTGTGCGATCAAATTTTTGTCTTTTGGCAGCGGTTCCCCAGCGACGATTTATACCAACACTATCCCAAAGTTCTTCTGATAATCCATTGGGTAGAGTGACTTTGGCATCTTCAACAAAGAGACGACTTGCTGCACCTTTTGGTTTTTCTCCTGTTTCTTCTTGAAAACCCCACAAATTATTTAAGATTTCTTCATCTGCAAAATGTGTTTCCATCCAAGCACGGAAGACGCCAGCGAGTGAAGTGCCGGGTATGTAGAACTCCCCTAAACCATTTTTAGCTAAGGGCATATCTTCTTCGATGTTATTGGGCAAGCCACCCACATGTAATGGTGTGGTGGCTTGTAAGTGGCCAGTGATAGTTAAGCGTGTTGAAAGTTCTCTTGCCATTTTTAACTTTCTCTTTCTCGTTGTTCATAATGCATAGCAACTGCAAAAAGTGTCCGAACGGCTTCTGCCCAAAGTTCGGTTTTTAAATCATTTTTATTATTGACGTTTATTGCCAGTTTTTCCCAAATGAAATTAGGATCATCTAGTAAGTATTTAATGAAATCTAAGCCTTCTTTTTCCCATTTATCTTTACGATTATCTGTTGCTTGTAAATGTGCCAGCCAATCTTGAAGTTTTGCTTTATCTGCCTCTGTTTGCATCCTAGCTAACACTGCGCGTAATGCCCCTAGCTGGCTGTTGGATGGTTTTTTTGAGTTCCAGCCAAAGAAGTCATGACGTTTCTTTTCATCTGCTGATAAGGTAACCGCAGCATGTTGAATATCTTCGCGCCAAGCTGCAGTTTCTAAAATATTCAAAAATTTATCTTCTGGATTTGTAAATGTTTTATTTTTGCTGTGTTTAGTTTTAAGAGGCTGTTTTGGAAAAAATGAAAAGTCTTTTTCAGAAAACGAGAAAGA
>CAYFOB010000481.1:0-3727 GCA_964344525.1 uncultured Thiomargarita sp. | reverse complement strand
CTTTGCGACTTGTGAACGAGGATGCGTAACACCAATTATTAAATACGTTGATGAATGCAAGCATAATTTGTGCCAATTGGGTTGGTGGGATTGACAAAAGTTTCAAAAGTCCCCTGCTTTATTGTGCTTATCATAAGCGCTTGCTTGGAAAAAGTATATCAAAAATAAAACCCTAATAACTACAAGGATTACTTTTAAAAAAGGATAAGTCAAAACCTAAAATCTAGTACTCTGTTAACTTGATTTTGTTGGGTCATTGGAGTACAAAGTGGCCGCGAAGTACTACTGGCAAAGCGCGGCTGGGTGCGTAACATCAGATCATATTTTATTTTTTTTGAAATCAATCTATAATAAAATGGAAAAAGGTTTAATTTAAGAATAATAATGTGGTAAATTTATAGACAAGTCCTAAGAAAAAAAATACCTTTTTTCCCTGAAAAAATTTGTTTATAAGGAAAACGCCATGAAACTAAAGAAAACCGTTTTGTCCAGTTTGTTATTCTTAATATATTTTATACCAGTTTTTGCTGTTGCCGCTCCTAAATGCGAAGCCCCAGTTAATGAGTGCATTGAACGGTTATATGCGTTATTAGAAAAATTTGAAATTGATGTAAAAACAGCTCAAGAAACAGCTAATACTGCAGTTTCTAAAGCTGAGGATGCTGTTAATACCGCTAATATTGCGGTTTCTAAAGCGGAAGGCGCTCAACTGAGCGTTAATCTCGCTATTTCCAAAGCTGAAGAGGCCCAAAATACAGCCAAAGAAGCCGAGCAGAGCGCTAACACAGCAGTTTCTAAAGCTGAAGAGGCTCAAAATCTAGCATCAGAGGCCCAAAATATTGTTAATATGGTTGCCTCCCAAGCCAATGTCGCTCAAAATAAAGCTGAAGATGCTATTGATAGTGCTAATACTGCTGTTTCCAAAGCAGAAACAGCTATTGATACTGCCAATACTGCTGTTTCTAAGGCAGAAGTGGCTATCAATACCGCTAATACTGCTGTTTCTAAGGCAGAAGTGGCTATTGATACCGCTAATACTGCTGTTTCTAAGGCAGATGAGGCCCAAAATACCGCTGTCTTTGCTCAAGAGGCTGCTGACTCTGCCCTGTCTAAAGCAGAAACGGCAGTTGATACTAACGAAACTTGGCTAGCAAGTGCGATTGGTGTCGCAACAATGGTTGTTGTTTTTGTTATTTGGATATTTTAATAACTTATTTTATTCACAGTGTGTGCCTCAAAATATTTATTTTATTTATTAATAAAGATAAGGAAATAAATGAGTGATTCAACATAACATATTGAAAGCAAAAGAATTTATTAATCAATCGGTCGCCAGAGTACGCGACGTGAACTTTCCACGAACCTTCATCAATTCAGGTAGGGAAGGAAGGTTAACAATTAACAAGCCCCAGTCACCAGCGTGGTTGTTATTTGCACGCGAGACGTTACGTAATCCTCGAACAATGGGGGCTGGTTGGGCTAGTACGCCTCAGCTTGGGCGGGCAATTGCCCGTTATGTGCCGCTTACTGAGCCGGGACTTGTTGTAGAACTGGGGGGGGGGACTGGTATCGTGACAGAAGCTTTGCTACGACACGGAGTTACCCCTGAACGTTTAGTGTCAATAGAACAATCTGCAAACCTTGTAGAATGCTTACGCCGGCGTTGTCCCCAAATTCGAGTTCTCAAAGGGGATGCACAGCATTTGCATCATTTGCTTGGTGATGAAAAAGTTAGCACCATTGTTTCTTGTTTACCTTTTCGTTCTTTGCCACCCGCTATTGGACACACTATCATCAAACAGGTTGATGAGGTGTTACCTAAAAACGGTTTGCTGATCCAATTTACTTATAATCTGAGTGGGCGAGGACTCTCTTTGCCACATCACTTTAACCATCTGTTTCACAAACTTGTGTGGGGCAACCTTCCTCCTGCGCGAATAGATGTGTATCAGTCTGGGAAATAATCCCATCTGAAGACTTATATTAGACATTATCGGAATAAAAAAAAATACATGAGATTATTTCCGATAATGTCTATTATGATTTACCTTTATTCTTTAGCGCGTCCCAAATATTCTCCAGTCCGGGTATCAACTTTGATTAAATCACCAATATTGAGAAATAATGGCACCCGCACTACCGCGCCAGTTTCTAAAGTGGCTGCTTTACTGCCGCCCCCAGAGGTATCACCACGTAAGCCAGGATCTGTTTCAGTGACTTCAAGCACCACAAAATTAGGCGCTGTCACCAAGATAGGATCATTATTCCACAGTGTCACCACACATTTTTCTTGACCTTTGAGCCATTTCGCGGCTTCACCAACCGTTTCAAGATTGGCGGCATGTTGTTCATAGGTATCTGGTTCCATAAAGTGATAAAGATCACCATCGTTATATAAATACTCCATGTCTGTTTCCATGACATCAGCACCTTCCAACGTTTCCCCCGATTTAAAAGTTCGTTCTATCACCCGCCCCGTTTTGAGATTACGAAATTTAACTCGATTAAAGGCTTGACCTTTTCCCGGTTTGACAAACTCATTTTCGATGATGCTGCAAGGATCACCATCAAGCATCAATTTTAGGCCTGACTTAAATTCGTTGGTACTAAAAGTCGCCATTTAAACTCCTTAAAAGCTATGAAAACTGAAAAGTTAGTATCGTCTGATTGGCAACGCGAATTACGCCAATCAATTCATAATCCCATGCAATTGTTGGAATTATTGGGACTGTCTGACAGCGCATTGGCGCACTCCGTTGCGCTTAAACAACGTTTTAGCCTTCGAGTGCCGAGAGGCTATGTGGCACGTATGCGTCAATGCGATCCAGATGACCCATTATTACGGCAAGTTTTGCCGTTAGTCGAAGAAAACAAGCAATCACAAGGATTTAACATTGATCCTGTAGGCGATGTTGCTGCTGAAAAAGCCCATGGTTTATTACAAAAATACCAAAAGCGGGTTTTATTGGTGGCAACAGGGGCTTGTGCTATTCATTGCCGTTATTGTTTTCGCCAACATTATAATTATTCTAAATTGACCCCCTTAGCGATGCTTGATACTATTCGTGCTGATTCTTCTATTACTGAAGCCATTTTAAGTGGTGGCGATCCATTAATTTTAACAGATAAGCATTTAGCAAAATTGGTGCATAATCTTGCCAGTATTTCACATGTCCAACGTTTGCGCTTACATACGCGCTTGCCTATTGTGCTACCAGAGCGGGTTAACGATGAGCTGTTGAGTTGGTTGACTGGAACACGTTTGCAACCCATTGTGGTAGTACATGCAAATCATCCCAATGAAATAGATAATAAAGTCTACAATGCCCTACAACGCTTAGTTAATGCAGGCATTACCGTTTTAAATCAATCTGTGTTATTGCGTGGCATTAATGATAATGCTGTTACTTTGATCGCCTTGAGTGAAGTTTTATTCGATAGTCGCGTTTTACCTTATTATTTGCATATGTTAGATCGTGTGCAAGGGGCTGGCCATTTTGAAGTTCCAACGGAGATTGCCATCCAATTGTTGGAACAATTACGGGTGGCATTGCCTGGTTATCTTGTACCTAAACTGGTACGTGAGGAGGCAGGGAAGGCTTATAAACAACCATTAGAGCGTAACATCAGTTATTAACTGATGTTAGGCACGGTTGTAGTTATTTATGAAATAATTTGAACTGTGATTTATGTGATTGATCTGATTATTATGAGGGTGTTGATGCTT
>CAYFOB010000480.1:288-3735 GCA_964344525.1 uncultured Thiomargarita sp. | reverse complement strand
GCATCAGCGACAGTAACTTATCAGTATCAATAGGCTTAGAGAGATAATCATTCGCCCCCGCTTCAAGACATTTCGCCTTGTCACCCTTCATGGCTTTTGCGGTTAGGGCGATAATGGGTAATTGACGAAAACGCACTTGTTCTCTGATTTTCCGCATAGCTTCATAACCGTCCATTTCTGGCATCATAATGTCCATTAAAATCAGATCAGTATCAGGATGTTCCTCTAATAATTCCAACGCTTTTTTACCATTGTGTCCAGCAATAACCAACATGTCTTTTTCTTCTAGCACATTCATCAGCGCAAAGGTATTGCGAACATCGTCATCTACAGCCAATACCTTTTTATTTTTGAAAATGGCTTCCTTGTCATGCACCATTTTGAGCATTTGCTGTTTCTCTTGGGGTAACTTGGCTTCGACTTGATGGAGAAACAGAGTGGCTTCATCTAATAAACGTTCTGGTGAACGAACTGTTTTGACAGTGAGCGTTTGAGTACATTGTGATAATGATGCTTGTTCCTCAGCAGTTAAATCACGCTCAGCATAGATAATAACCGGGACTTTGGATAGCTGATCATTGCGACACACTTGCTCAAGTAGATTGATTCCCGTGCTTTGTTCGACATCCACATCCAGGATCATACAATCAAATGAGACCTTATTCAGGTGTTCTAAGGCTTTTGCACTTGTCACAGCCACTGTGGTTTGGACATCACCACCGCCAACTAAATCCACAATTTTTTGTTGCTGTGAGCCGTTTTCAACGACAACCAATAAATTTTTCACCGTTTGTGCAATAAACTGTTCTATTTTTTTAAAGGCATCTCCCAATTGCTCCAGATTAACAGGTTTGTGCAAATAACCGATGGCTCCCATTTGTTTGGCATCGCTACTGTTGTCATAGCCCGACATAAAATGTACAGGAATATGTCGCGTGTTGGGATTGTCTTTAAGCCTTTCCATTACCGTCCAGCCATCCAATTTGGGTAAACCGACATCAAGGATGATGGCATTAGGTTGATATTGTTCAGCCAATTGCAACCCCGTTTGCCCATCTTCGGCAACAATAAATTTAAACTGGTTTTCTCGTGCTAAATCAATGACGAGGCGGGAAAAAACACGATCATCTTCAACAATCAAGATCGATTGTTCCTCAGGCTTTAAATGATCTCTGTCATCCTCAATGGCTTTCTTTTCCTCAGTTTCTGGAGCGATTGGATGTGAGGAGGAGATTGACGGTTTTGGATCATTTGGCGCTAGTTTTTCAGGCAAATAAAGCGTAAAGGTGCTACCTTTGTCCTCTTCACTGTGCAATTGCAAATCGCCACCGAGCAGACGTGCTAATTGACGCGAGATGGATAAGCCGAGCCCGGTGCCACCATAACGTCGACTGGTGCTGCCATCGGCTTGTTGGAAGGCTTCAAATATGACTTGTTGCTTGTTTTTGGGAATGCCAATACCGCTATCTGCAACGCAGATTGCAATGGTATTGGCAGCCTCCAAGCCAATTAATGAGAGAGCTTCATTGTTATCTGCATGCTGCATGCTTATACGAATTTCGCCCTTGCTGGTAAACTTGAAGGCATTGGATAGCAGATTGTTAAGGATTTGTTTGAGACGTTGTTCATCAGTACGCAAAATGGGCGGCAAATCGTCCGCCAAATGAGTACGCAAAGTCAGCCCTCTATCATCAGCAACTGGGCTGAATTTTTGTTCAATCGTTTTCACCAGGGCAACCAGTGACACCTCTCCGATTTGAATTTCCATTTTGCCCGCTTCTACTTTAGACAAATCAAGGATTTCATTGATCAGTGTTAGCAAGTCCTTTCCTGCGCTGTGAATGGTTGTTGCGTATTCCACTTGTTTATCAGTCAAATTGCCCGCTTTGTTCTTGGCGAGCAGTTGTGCGAGAACCAATAAACTATTTAATGGAGTGCGTAGCTCATGCGACATATTGGCGAGAAATTCTGATTTGTATTTACTCGCCAATTCCAATTCCTTGGCTTTGATCTCAATGGCTGCCTTCGCTTTTTCCATCTCAAGTTGGTTTTGTTGCAGCGCCGTATTTTTTTGATGAACTTCGTTTTGTTGCCGTTCCAATTCCTTGGTGCGCTCTTCCAGTTCTTCGTTGATTTGGCGCAATTCTTCCTGTTGGGTTTGTAACTCCTCGGATTGCGTTTGCAGTTCTTCTGACTGGCTTTGCAATTCTTCATTCGATTGTTGAAGTTCTTCTTGTTTGCTTTGTAGCGTTTTCTTTTGGGCTTGCAATTCCTCAGCTTGCTTTTGGGTTTGTTCTAGCAGCCGTTGTTGACGAGTACGTGATTCAGCCGTATTCACCGCTATGCCAAGATTTGGCATCGCCTGTTGGAGAAATTCTTGTTGAAGAGTTGTTGGTTTTTGGCTGGAAAAGCCAATTTCAATCACACCTTTCACTGCATTTTCATACAAAAATGGAATGAGCAGCACATAATGAGGTAGCGCAGTTGTCATTCCAGACTGAATAATGTGGGTACATTCTTCTGGGGTTTGGGTTACGGAAATCATTTGTTTTTTAAGCGCCGTTTGTCCAACCAAACCTTCGCCCACCAAAAATGCAGTGGGTATATTTTCTTTCTTGGTATAAGCATAACTCGCAATAATTTCTAAAAAAGGGCGTTGTTCTTCTTTTAGGAAATAAAACAATCCCAGTTTCGCATCCACGTAGCTACTCAAGAAAATGATCACATTATTAGCCAACATGACAACATCTTGCTCACCACTCATGACTTCATTTAACTGCGCTTGCCCCGTTTTCAACCAATCCGATTTTTTGTTGTCATCAGTCACTTGTTGCAATTGTTGAGTCATTTGATTGAGGGATTGTCCAAGCAAATCTGTTTTTCCCTTGCTCTCAATCTGACGAGTATAGTCGCCAGCGGCAATCGCTTTAGAAATCGTGCTAATGTCCTGTAACCGCTTGATCATCTCAGAAAGGGCTTGCCCCAGTTGATCTTTTTCAGAAAGCAGTTTGATTTCGTGGCTGTAATCTCCTGCAGCAATAGCATTGGCTTGCGTGATCGTGTTCTTGGTACTGTTTGTCAAAGTTCGGGCAGAAATGACGAGTTCGCCTATTTCATCTTTTCCTTGATATTCAATTTCTTGCTTGACTGGTATTTGCCCCTGCGCCAAAATTTTCAATTGCTCATTCACTTGCAATAAGGGATTAGTCAAACGCTTGGTAGAAAGGTTAATCAAAACCAATGTGATGAATCCAACCCCTAGTGCAATAAGCCCTAGCAACCATTCAAGTCGCCTAATATGTTGAAAAGCTTCGGCTTTATCAATTTCAGCAATCACCGCCCAAGTCGTGCTATCATTCACTTTCAGAGGCGTGTAGGCTGATAGGACGGGTTCTCCACGGTAATCCAAAATCATTTTTTGATCGGTTTCTCCAGATAACACAGCGC
>CAYFOB010000480.1:0-218 GCA_964344525.1 uncultured Thiomargarita sp. | reverse complement strand
TGCACGCTCTTGCATAATCCGAGTGATTGCTTTATCACTCAATTGTAAAGCGACTACCATTTTTGTTTGCCCCTTGTGAAGCAAGGGTTTGGCAATAAAGGCAGCGGGCTCATCGTTGCTGGGTGCATAAGGCGCAAAATCACTCATAGCAAATGCCTGGCTTTCTAATACCTGTCGTACCAGCTTGCCTAATCCAGAATCGGCATACTTGCCTTTTA
>CAYFOB010000479.1:1602-3736 GCA_964344525.1 uncultured Thiomargarita sp. | reverse complement strand
TTTTCTGAAAAGGTAAAGAGTCTTCTCTCATTTTTTTCCAAAACAGCCTCTTATGGTTTCATCAATTTATCTATCCAAGGATAATCCTCCCTTAATTCACGAACGCGAATATGAGAAGCCGCTTGTACGCCTTCTTTTATGGATTGATAATGCAAAGGATAGGTTTGTTTATCACGTAAGTTTATTGTCGCTGCTGTGTGTAAAGCGGCTAGAAAGCAGCGTGGACTGGTTTTGTCATAACCATCACCCAAGTGATTGGGTAGCCACCTATAGGGAAAACCTTTTTTAGCATTACTTCCCATAAAAGGTCCAGCAAGTGCATGAAAAATCTCTTTTTGTCGTTCTTCATTGACACACATTTTATGAGGAATGATCCAAACGCCAGTGGAAGAATGTTGCGTCCATTTTTCCCCAAAATGCTCATTGCAAACTTGACGAAAAAGTTGTCCACGCGAAGGTTCATTGCCTAAGTAGTGCCAAAGCAGGCTAAATAATTCTGTTTGAGGCCAATCCAATATCACTTTACTCCGCTACGTGGTAATAAATACGCGACTAATTCTCTATGACGTTCATCTTGGAGTGCCGCCCACCAAACACTTTTACCACTACCACGAATACCTTCCACCAAGAGATTGTTAGGATTTAAAGCGCGAGTATGGCTCTGAGGCACATAAAAACGACCTAATTCTGGCGCTTGTGCATCTGCTTGCGCTTGCTCTTCAGGAAGAGCGCTCAAAAAAAAGTTTTCTTAACGCTTCTAAGGGAAAAGGTGTTGTCATGCCAATTAATCTCCTAAAGCCAAAGAAGTGACTTCCTTCAAAAAGCTACCATAAGCCTCAAGCACTGAATTTTCGTTAAAGACTTCATTGTTTGAGACAGGATCAAATTCTTGAAAAGCGCGATGCCAATAAAATTTTAAGGGATAATGAGGTGCATCAATCGCCTTTTCGTCAAAATTAAAGACATCATCATTTGAAGTTTCTTCATACAAAGTCTCAGCAAATAAATCATAAGCTGATTGACGGCAGCCTTCTAAATAAACTGCTCTATCAATTTCGGGCACCATACCTGCCACGATTTTCAAATTGTCACGAAATTGTCGTAAAGCTATCCGAATGCGACTATAAAGATCACGAACAAGTACAGGCTGTTCTCCTAAATCAGCATAATGCTGTTTAGCCAATTGAATGGCATTTTCTAGGGCATCTTGAAAACGAATCATATAATTAAACCATCAGATTGTGCTTGTTGGAGGATTTTTTTAACAATAGTTGATGCGGCATTTTAAGCCACATTCCGCTGCTAAACCATATAATTGATCAGCATTAGCCCACCGTAATCGATTAAATAGTATTTCGGCATCTTCGTAATGGCGACGCGCTGCATTTTTATAATTTGTGTTCATTTATTTTTTTTATATTTCTATAATTGAAAATTATGTCTAAAATAGCCACTTGGAATGTCAATTCGCTACGTGTTCGCCTACCACAGGTTTTAGATTGGTTAGAAAATACTCAACCAGATATTGTCGCGTTACAGGAAACCAAAATGATTGATGCCCAGTTTCCTTTGCAGGAGATACATGCAGTCGGTTATTATGCCATTTTTTCCGGGCAAAAAAACTATAATGGGGTCGCTTTGCTCAGTCGCATGGAAGGTTGCGATGTTGTCCACGAGTTACCCAATTTAGGTGATTCACAACGGCGCATATTGGGTGCCACCTTTGATGGATTGCGAGTGATTAATGTGTATGTACCCAATGGTGCGGCTGTCGATTCGGATAAATATCACTATAAGCTCAATTGGCTCAAACACTTACAGAATTATGTACACGAAAGTCTCAAGCATTATCCCCATTTAATTGTATTAGGTGATTTTAACATTGCCCCCAATGAGAGTGATTTATATGATCCCTCCGCTTGGGAAGGCCAGATTTTAGCCAGCCCACCGGAGCGTGAGGCTTTACAAAATTTGCTCAACTTGGGGCTGTATGATACTTTTCGTCTATTTGAGCAACCACCAGAAAGTTTTAGTTGGTGGGATTGTCGTGGTGGCGCATTTCGGCGCAATCGTGGTGTGCGTATTGATTTGATTTTAGCCAGCGCCACACTTTCTTGCACCGCTTGCGCGATTG
>CAYFOB010000479.1:0-1592 GCA_964344525.1 uncultured Thiomargarita sp. | reverse complement strand
CTGATCATGCGCCTGTGGTGGCGACGGTAGGTACACATTTTTTTAGAAGGATTAATTAATGGGTATTATTTACGTTTTGTATCGGTGATTAAAAAAAGGAGCCAAAATGCCACAAAAAGATAAGCCTGTAAATATACTGATTGTTGATGACAATAAGAACAATCTACTGAGTTTGCATAGCCTGATTGACGAATACTTTGATAATGTGACGGTTTATGAAGCCGAATCAGGACTCAATGCTTTAAGTTTCATTATGAAAAACCGTGTGGATTTGATTATTTTGGATATACAAATGCCACAAATGGATGGCTTTGAAACCGCTAAAATTATCCAATCGCGCTCGAAAACGCGACATATCCCAATTGTTTTTCTGACAGCAGCTTATAAGTCGGAAGAATTCAGGAAAAAGGGCTATGACGCTGGGGCTGCTGACTATCTGACGAAACCTATTGAGCCTCATCAATTAACCAACAAACTGAAGACGTATTTGCGTTTTATCCAACAAGGACAACAACCAACACAAGGAGAAATTAAGCAGGCTGCAAAGGAAGATTCTGCTAAACTTTCACAAACCAATGAATCGCTCCAAAAGGTGATGGATGAATTACATAGTTCACTGGCGGTGATTCTCAATTCCAGTAAAGTGCTTAAGGAAAATGCAAAAAAATATGGACAGAAAGAGTCTCTTTCAGAAATTGAAAAGATTGCTAAAGAGAGCCAACAATTGTTGGATTTGGTAAACAATGTGCTAGAACCTAAACTGATGCGAGAAATGTGCTTATTAATGTCAAAATAATGTTAAGCGCCGCGAAGTACAGCTTTTTGCTTTATGGCATTAACGCAAGCGCGTTGGAACGAGGATGGATATTCAAAATGTCTAAACCAACGATACTCATTGTTGACGACAATGAAAAAAATATTTTGAGTTTGCGTAGTCTCCTTGAAGAAGAGCTTGAGAATGTTCAGATTCTTGATGCAAAATCTGGCATCATCGCTCTTAGTCTCCTGATGAACGAAAAAGTGGATTTAATTATCCTTGATATCCAAATGGCGCACATGGATGGTTTTGAAACGGCTAAATTTATCCTGTCGCGCCAAAAAACGCAACATATTCCAATTGTCTTTTTGACAGCAGCGTATAAATCTGATGATTTCAAACAAAAAGGTTATGAGCTCGGCGCTTGTGACTATTTAACCAAACCGATTGATCCCGATAAGTTGATTGATAAAGTTAAGGGTTATTTGCGCCTTGTCCAACAAGGGCAAAAAACGGTTGAGCTTCCACAGGCTAAAATGTGGCAGAAAAACCATGTTATTGATGAAGTACATGACTTGCTCGACATCATTATCTGTTATAGTGAAATACTTGAGAAAGAGGCTACTAAATTTGATGATGCGCGTTTTGTTAAAGGAATTAAAAAAGTGAATCAAGCGGGCAAAGATTTACAGAATTTGGTCAACAATGTTCTCGAACCTAAATTAAAGATGTAAAAATAATTTGAATTGTGATTTATGTGATTGATATGATTATTATGAGGGGCGCTAATGCGGATTTTTTCCTCAAATCAATCACATAAATCATAAGAATCACA
>CAYFOB010000478.1:843-3739 GCA_964344525.1 uncultured Thiomargarita sp. | reverse complement strand
GGTTAAATCAGCATAAGCTCTGCCTAAGGCGCTTTCCGAATCCATGATGTAAAAAGTCTCATTAAATAACAAAGTTAAAAAGGCGGTTTTGACTGTCAATTCATTGGTCCATCGGTAATCTCGATTGTCAAAAACCTTAAAATAGCTTTTTTCCATGAATTGGCACAAGGGGTGTATGTTACCGGTTTGATAAAACTGTTCAACCACTCGCTGCGCTTCCTCTTTTGCACTCACGTCTGGCAAAAAAATTTCTTGAATTCGTTCAACATATAATTTTTGTACCACAAAGTTGGGTATCTTTAGAATCAATTTTCCAATCTCAGTGTATCCACCAAATGTCAAAACACCGAAATAGTACAACAATGAAGCCATAAAGGTTGTATCTTTGCTAACTGTCAACATTTCTTTGATGCCAAAACGAGAAGCGAGCTGTGCAATACTTAAAGGCTCCTGTTCATTCAAAACCTGAGAGATAACCTGTTCACCATGAGGCAATTGTGAAATATAAATGATTTTTCCACGATCCATCGCCAAGTTGTCGTCTAAATTTTGGCGAGGATATTGACAAGTTTCTTGTAAATGTTCCAAAAAATAAAGGGTATTGGTTGAATTGTAAATCAACGGCTTTTGGTCATAAGAAAAACTGTAACCATTATAAAGCGTTCGCATCATAATTAAAGTGTCATTGACTTGTTGCTCAGAAAAAGCACATTTTTTCGCGATCTGTTGTAATACCGTTAAAATTTCCGATTCCCAAAAGCCACACAAATCATTGAAATTTGGTCTAAGAGAAATATTTTTAGCGATATTGAAACCACTGCTAATATCGCTCATCACCACCGGTGAAACGCCAGTAATGAAAACACGATCAATACCAATCCCTTTTGTACCGTATTTAACCGTCTTGAAAATGGCTTTTAATGCACCTTCCCCCTTAATTAAATCTTCATATCGTTCTCGACTGGTTGATTGTCCAGCCATCATAACTTCATTGGCAAAATTATCATATTCATCAATCAATAAATATATTTTATAGGGTGTACGCTTCACTCCAGCAAACACAGATTGTAAAGAACGCAAGGCATCGGTTGTATGAATTTGAAAATCATAATCCAAAAAATCTTCATAATAGGCGATAAATTGTTCAATGCTACCATTGATATGATCGTGCATTCTTTGCCGAATTTCATCAGGCTCTCCACTGGAATCAATGGTTGAAAAATCCCAATTCATCACAAAATATTGATTATGCTTCTTCGTGGGATTTATGGCGAGTTGCCCAAATAATTCTTCAAATTGGCTTGCTTTTGCCACATCGTAATAGTTTTCTAATGTGGAAAGTAACAAACTTTTCCCAAAGCGACGGGGGCGTAAGAAAAGCAAATATTTTCCCACCTCCTCAAGCAAAGGAATCTTATGGGTGCGATCAATATAAAAATAGTTTTCAGTCATGATTTCATAAAAATCGCAAATGCCGTAGGGAAATTTCATGAGGTTTCCTTATTCTGATTTGTCAATTTTGTAGGTGCGTTGTTGCAATATTTTTGGCTCATGTGCTAGCCAAGGGCTTCCCATGATGACTTCAAGTGGTTGATAAAATGTTCTACTGACTTTTAAAAATCATCTTCATCTATGACAATGTTTCTCTTTTCAACTTCATCTATGAAAATTTTTAGGCTCGGATTTTTTGAGTACAAATTTATCAAAGTTTTATGCTTGCAGTATTTTTCAGAAATTTCTCTATAACTTTCAACATTCTTTTCACCTTTTTTATTCTGAAGCCTAATTTTTACGCCATCCTTTTTAAGTTTTTCATCGACTGTATTGGTGCAATTGACTATTTTAGCTTTACGCTTATCATTGTAGCAAAGCGGCAGTAACCAGCATTCAATAGAATGCACTGATATGGCAAATATTACTTTCTCTTGATGTTTTTCATAAATCGTTTTGCCAATTAAGTTTATGAATTTTGCAACGATTTTTTCAATCAATCGTTCTGGACTCAATTCATTAGCATTTTCATAATGAGGAATACCATAACCATCCGGTTTATCTGATACATCAGTATCTATTTGGACAATGATATAGTCATGGAATCGCAAAGCACCTTTAAATTTGCTTGATCCACAATACTCTATCACTTTATCCCACCCGCCATAATTTTTGGCTTTATTTTCATCAGTATTATCTCTTAATGGTTGTAATTCTTTGAAATCTATATCATCTGTATCAAAGTAACCCATTAAGAGATTTTCAATGACGATTTGATCAGTAATGCCTTCTGTAATCAATCCAAAAGTAACCATAATTAAAAACTTTTAGGTAGCCCTCCAAGGTATCCTCTTAGAAATGCTTCTGATAACGTAATAGGTTCTTCTCCATCTGGCGTTTCAGGTTTCAAAAATCGCCTGGCTCTGGTATAACCTGATTTTTTGCGAGACACAACAAATAATCTTTGCTCATCATCATTTAAGTTTAAACCATCTAAGATAGCAGGATTATGTGTCGTAAAAATGACTTGTTTATCATATTTTTTAGCCAAGTTAACCAATTCTTTGATTAAGCGTCGACACAATTTGGGATTAAGAGACGCATCAATATTATCAATCGCAAAAAATGGAGGTGTTTCTTCAGTGATAAAAAGGCAAAAATAAAATAGCAAAAACAAAAATCCTTCGTTAGTACTTCTTTGATCAAAAGTGATTTCTTGATCTAAATAGTGATCTTCAATTTGAATCGCTCGGTCACCGATAAATAAGTTGTTACGTACTTGAAAATCCTTAAACCACCCCATAAGATTGAGTTTTTCTTTGATTTCTTTTGTGGTTTTGAAGTCTGTTTTCATTTTTTAAATTAAGAAATATAAGAAATCTATATTATGTCTTCTTCGGCAACC
>CAYFOB010000478.1:0-833 GCA_964344525.1 uncultured Thiomargarita sp. | reverse complement strand
TTATCCTCATTTGTATCTAAACTCAACACTTGCAATAGTTTAAATAAACCTTCACCATTAATACCCAAGGGTTGAATTTGTCCTTGTTCCTTGAAATTGCGTAAACAATCATATTCAGGGGAATAGATGATAAATCTTTCCACTGAGGATTTTAGGCTTGCTAAGGTTAAATGTTTTAATGTATATTCTTTTTTTAGGCGATTTAATGCATCAAGAGGTTCCTTATCATTAAAATTTTTTTCTAAATCTGAAAAAAACTTTTCTTGTTCTGAAAAAGGAAGAAGCGAAAAAGATAAATTTTTAGTCCATTTAGCGTAAGGCTTATTCTCGTTTTTCAAAATACAATCAAAATAAACTTTTTCATTTTCTTTAAAAGATATTTTGATTTCCTGCGTCACATTTTTTTTATCAAATGCTGCTCGCATTAAATGAGGTTCTGTTTCTCGGATGCCCCTTGATGCTAAAAATTCGTTATCCAATTTATCACAGATAGCAGCAGCGCTCAAAGCAATCGTTTCCAAAAAATTGCTCTTGCCACAACCATTTTCACCAATCAAAACTGTAACACGTCCAAGTTCAAGCTTGAGCTTTTGGATAGATTTATAGTTTTCTATGCGAATTTCTTTTATCATAAAATAATAATCCGTTGTTCATCATTCCGAACTCACCAACCGCTCATAACCAACCGCCACAACACTCACCAAATGTAAGCGTAATTGATTGCCATAACGAGATAACAAGCTTTGTTGATATTTATTTAATTGCTTTTTGGATTCGGCTAATTCATTTTTAACAGGCTCTAGGGCTTTCAGTTCTGAAATGGTTTTCTTTTT
>CAYFOB010000477.1:0-3742 GCA_964344525.1 uncultured Thiomargarita sp. | reverse complement strand
ATCTTTCTCGTTTTCTGAAAAAGACTTTTCATTTTTTCCAAAACAGCCTCTAAACGGTCAGGTGAAGGCCAGCAAGTTAATCGAACGCCATCTGCCATCCTAATTCCACCTCCTTCGTTTGATGTTTACCAACTTGCATCACAATCCTATCATGAGCATCAGAGGCTAAATGGTTGACTTCTGCTAAGGAGTCACCTGCTCCTTGTAATTGTCCATGCGCTATGACAATCCACTTACCCAAATAATCCTTTTCTAATTCCGCTTGGAGATTTTCAAAAGCTTGGTTATTGGCTTTCGTCTCAGCTTCAACCTGACGTTTGCGTTGCATCGAAAGCCATAATTCTATTGCCTCAATCACCGCTTGTTTCACGCCATCGTAGCGATAAAACTTTTGGGCTGTTTGTTCAAATTCTTGTTGTAACAGTGTAGGTAATTCCATCGTCAACATGATTAAATGTCTCCTGTTTGCTAAAAAACATATCAAAACTGGCACAGTAGCAATAATAACACGGTATTCATAGCACTTGCCAAAATTATTCATGTTTATTTCCTTATTGTACATTTTTTTGATACGTTCATATCTGACGATGTTAAATTGATGGGTGGTTCTTAAGCGTTATGTCTTGATAAAGCATTTTAAAATCCACTTTGGAAATTTGGAACGATATTTTGCCATTGCTCATCATTTGCAAATCGGATATTTTCAATGGCTTGGGATTATCTTCTTGATAAATGGCTAAATTAAAATCATTTATGCGATTTTCTATTTCATCAAGAAAACTAAACATTTGATTGTTTATAATTTCTTCATACTGCAAAAATACCTCCCGAATATGATCAGGTAAATGATCATCAATCAGATTGCATATGCATAAGTTATCCTTGATTTCATGAATTTTTATTTTTGCCAAGATATTTTTTTGAGAATCAATAAGAAACATGTTTTTTCTCCCATTATAGCGTTTCCCGATTGGTTAAAGTACAAAACGACATCTAAATCGAGGCCCTTACAAATACTATTTCTTAAAGAAATAGTATTTGTTGATGAACGCCCCCGTATTTTTGTATTGTATCTATAGCATTTCCTGTTTGTGTGAAATACACTTTGACAATGAGTACAACCAATGTATGACAACGAATAAAAAGTGGTCTTTTATTCGTTGTCATACATTAGTTGTACTCACCACCCATTTTGTATTTGAGACAATCGGGAAACGCTATAAATCATTTTTTATTGTTTATTATGCATCACGAAGCAGGTTGCAAACCTGCTTTTGCATAAAACCGATTTGATACAGATTCTTGTCTTCTAATCTCTTCAAATGATGACGAAATACGAATAGAAAATTCCTGTCCACGCCACCAGACAGGTTGCCAATTTTCTTTTAAAAATTCTAGTGTTAATTCTTTATGGAAAATCATAATTTGAGATGGAACTTTGCTGAATAACGCGATAGCATGATGATGCCCAATTTCAATTGAGCAATCTTTGTCACTCGGTAACGTTGTCTCATAAATTGGTAATATTGTGTAAAATCCGTTTCCAAAAATAAGCACATCATCCTTACTTAAGCCTGCGTTTTCTTTAAGCGGTACCAGAATGAGACTCATATCAAAATGACCAGACAATCTATTGATACCCACCATTTGCCAAATACCGAGTGGAAGATGGTCTCTATATTGATACAGTAATAACTTTTTTTGAGGTGACCACTGCCCTCCACTCCAAATACCTCTCGCTTCAATACGCCCAGCCTTAAGGGGGAAAGGTAAAGCATCTTTAACTAAACCACCATTAACTCTCATTTGCTTTTCCTCTGTAATTGTTTATAAAACTCAATAGATTGGTAACAATATTGTCTATCATTTTCATCCAAACGAAAACGTTTGGCATTTTCTAATAGACATTCAGCGACTTCTATTTCACGCCGACAACGTTCGGTATGATCTGTACTTATTTCGATATTACCCTCCTTGAGGAACTGGAGAGCATGACCCAATTCTTCAAACCACGTTCCCCTGGTTGCGTCGCCAGCATCATGTATCATCACGTACACATTACCTTTTTCATCCATATTAGTGGACCCAAGTGACTTAGAATAATTAAAATATTCTGCTAAACTGGCATCTTTACTACTTCGTAAAATATGCACTTTATTTTCTGGATCCAAAACCTCTCGGAGCATAGCTAACATCAATTCAAACATACTGAAAATTCAGGAAAAGACAACGAATATTTCGCAATTCGTTGTACTTTGGTTAGGTTAATGGATTGTTATTTTCAGCTTTTGTGGCTTACACATTGTCGAATAGCACACTATTATCAGAAAATCGTAAACTATTTTGAATTATTAAATTCGTTGTACTTCCAAGTCCCTCATTTCAACTAACGCGCATATTTCGCATCAATTTCCGCGAGTTTTGTCCGCTCTCTACGAAGAATATCTCTCAATTTTTCAATTTGTTCTGGCGACATCACTTCCGTTAGATTAAACCAATATTGGCGTTCACCATCATTCATAGACTCTGCCAACAAAATAAGAGCAATTAGCTCTGTATCATTGCTTATTTTTGCGGATAAATGAAAATCTTGAAGTGATTTTCCTGTTATCGTTTTTATTCTACTCAAATCAGCATGTCTCATTTTCCTCAAATCAAGCGGAAAACCTCTATATTGTTCTACTTCCAAATCATTTTCTGATTGATTTGCAAGAGTTTCAGCAACTTCACAATCCCTTGATGCGTCTTCCTGGTGATAACCTTCTTTTGAAAGAAAACAAGTCAGTATGCTGCTAAATTCTTGTTTGGTTTGAGTATTTTCAGAATCAACTTCCTCACCAAAGTCATCCCCCAAATCATCCACTTCATCAAAGCTAGAATCAGTTGTATCATCAAACCCAGAATCATCCATTTCATCAAAATCAGTTGTATCATCAAACCCCAAATCATCCGCTTCATCAAAACTAGAATCAGTTGTATCATACCTAGATTTTAATCTTTGACACACATCAGGAGATACCCCCCCTGTTTCACAAAAATATTTACAATCTTTGTAAGTTAATTCTTCGGATTCTGCATTACAGAGCGTTATTATCACGGCTTCGCTTACACCAGTCGCTATAGGACAACCGACGGAATCAACTGCTGTTCCAAAGTCTGTTCCAGAACATTCGTCATGACAATTATTGACACCATCATTATCATCATCCTGTTTGCAAGGATCAAGTTTACAACCTGTCAAATCAACTGTTGTTCCGAAGTTTGTATCAGGGCAGCTATCTTTACAATTATTGACACCATCCTTGTCATCATCCAACGTACAAGGATCAATTTTACAACCGCTGGAATCAACCCTTGTTCCGAATTTCGTATGATTACAGCTATCTTTACAATTATTGACACCATCCTTGTCATCATCCAACGTACAAGGATCAGGTGTCTTTTCATCCAGCTCATCAAATGCCGCTGATCCTCGTGTTGTGACTACCGGATCACTGGTGTATTTTTTCGTTTGCAACAAACCACAACCAGAAATCAAGCTAACAAAAAATATTCCCCAATAAAAATTTTTCATTTTTTAATTCCCCACTTAATGTACTTTTTCTAACTAACGCCATTCTCCATGACGATATGACTGACTTATCCGTTGTTATTGCATAAACTTTCATCACCCAACCGCTTTTGCTTCTTTTTAAATTCCTCGTTCCCAACCTCTGGTTGGGAATGCCTGTAGCGATGCTCT
>CAYFOB010000476.1:0-3745 GCA_964344525.1 uncultured Thiomargarita sp. | reverse complement strand
CTGTGATTCTTATGATTTATGTGATTGATTTGAGGAAAAAATCCGCATTAGCCCCTCATAATAATCAGATCAATCACATAAATCACAGTTCAAATTATTTAGCTAATAGCTTGTCGCGGCTAAAATGGATAGCCTCAAAAAACGTCAGTAACGATTTTAATACTAATGGAAAACACTGATTTGCAATCGTTGGAAGCTAAAATTGATACACTTATTCAAACAGGCAAACAACTGGCAAACGAAAATCAATCCTTGCGTAAAAAACAAGCTAACTTAATGTCAGAGCATACTGCCTTGCTTGAAAAAAACGCCCTAGCACGCACACGTATCGAAGCAATGATCGCACGGCTTAAATCTATGGAAATAAACACATGAATCCTGTGCCAGTTAATTTGCATATTCTTGAGAAGGATTATGTGGTAGCTTGTCCAGAAAAGGAACGCGACACTTTGATGGCTGCTGCACGGCACCTCAATGAAAAAGTTAAAGAAGTACGTGATGGTGGCAAAGTCGTTAGTACTGAACGTATGGTGGTTATTAGTGCGCTTAACATTATTCACGAATATTTACATTACAAGCAAGAAAAAGAGCAAGAAATAGAAACGCTCAATAACGAACTTGTACGCTTACAAGATAAAATAGAATTTGCTTTATCGGATATCAAATAATAAAATAGCACTAACGATTTTTTTGTTTTGGCATCCCCTCTGGTATTGTGAACTAGGTAGACTCTTGAACCTAATTTATCTAGCAAGGGACGGAGCGTAGTAGCTGCTGTTGTGCAAGGCCGCATTAATGCATGTGGAAAGCCTGATGCATCTCTCCGATGTCCCACCTGAACCGCCACGGTTCAAGGCAAAGGTCCTCACAAGGCTGGTAGGTGGATGCCTCCCTTTTTTAACCAAAAGTAATTTTGGCTTGTAAATCAGTGCGTGAATCGGCATTGCTTAAAGCTTCTTCTAAGGTTATTCTTCCATCATTGTACAAATTATACAATGCCATATCAAATGTTTGCATGCCCTCTGTGCCACTGCTCGCCATCGCCTCTTTTATCTCATCTATTTTACCTTTTAAAATCAAATCAGCAATATAAGGGGTATTAATCATCACTTCTACCGCCCCTACTAATCGATTATCCACACCTGCCACAAGACGTTGTGAAATGACACTAATCAAATTTAATGATAAGTCCATAAACAATTGTTTATGTTGATCTTGTGAAAATAGGTTAATCACACGTTGCATGGCTTGATTAGCATTGTTGGCATGTAGGGTAGAAATCGCCAAATGTCCTGTGTTAGATAATTCTAATGCGGCTGCCATCGTCTCTTGATCACGGATTTCACCAATTAAAATCACATCAGGCGATTCACGCATGGCAGCTCTCAAAGCGCGTATGTATGAGCGTGTATCTACACCTAATTCTCTTTGGTTCACCAACGATTTGTTGTGGGAGTGTACAAATTCGATTGGATCCTCAATCGTTAAAATATGCCCCGCTTGATGTTCATTACGATGGTTAATCATGGCAGCAAGCGTTGTTGATTTACCCGAGTTGGTCGCACCAACCATCAAAATCAACCCACGCTTTTTAAGTATTAAGTCTTTGAGGATAGGTGGTAATTTTAGTTGCTCCAATGTTGGCACATGTCCTTTGACATAACGCATGACTAAGGATACGGCCCCTTGTTGTCTAAACGCATTAACACGAAAACGCGCCTTGGGCTCATACAAGCTAATGGCAAAGTCGAGATCAAGTTCTTTTTCAAAATATGTCCACTGCTCTACATTCATAATCTTGCGGGCTATACCTTCAGTCATCTCTGGTGTGAGTAAATTCTTACCCACATTGGTGACTTTCTTGGATATTTTCATACGCACAGGTGAGCCTACAGTGAAGTATATGTCCGAGGCATCTTTTTCAATTACCCACTTCAGATAGCGGGTAACGTCCATTTCCTTACCTTTAGATGAGTTAGAAGGGTTTGTTGGAGGCCTTGTTTCAATGGCTCTCTCTTTAGGCTTTTGAGTCTTTGTTGATGCCTTTTTTTCAATTATTTTCATTAAGTCGGGACCACCAGCCATATTTGCTTAACCTCGCTCAAATTCAGGAGAACACACCCCAGCTCCGAACTCCAAGGGGCTGGGAGTGTGTCAGTAATTTATTATTACGATTTAGAAATCATATAAGCCACCGCAGCTTCGATGTCCTCATCTGATAATTGCGTGTGTCCCCCTTTTGGCGGCATGACCCCAGTTTCACCTTTAAATCCTTGCACAGCATTACTCAATAAGGCGTCCATACCTTTTGCGACACGTTGTGTCCAAGTCTCTTTATCTCCTAATGTAGGGGCACCAACGATACCCTTGTTATGACAGATGGCACAACCTGTTTGATAAACTTTTTCGCCCTGTGCCAGATCCTGTTTGGGTGGCGTCGTCTCTACACCTGCGGCTTCCAACATATAAGCCACTGCCGCTTTAACATCATCATCTGATAATTGTGCTTGCCCCCCTTTTGCTGGCATAACTCCATTGTTACCTTTAAATCCTTGCAAAGCATTGTTCAATAAGGTATCCATACCTTTTGCGACACGAGGTGCCCAATTGTCTTTATCTCCTAATGTAGGGGCACCAACAATGCCCTTGTTATGACAGATAGCACAACCTGTTTTGTAAACCTCTTCCCCCATTGAAGCCTTGTGCGGTTGAATCGCTGCCAACATGTATAGCACCGCCCCTTTCACTTCCTCATCGTGGAGATCTGTATGGCCACCTCGTGGGGGCATCGCATTAAGACCATTAATGGCATTTTGGATAAGTGTTGCTTCACCTTTTTCAATCCGCGCAATCCAAGCGGCTTGGTCACCATATTTTGGCGCACCCGCAACACCTGCCTCATGACAAACTTTGCACTTAGTCTCATAAACTTCTTGACCCGATTTGAGGGATGGTGGGGGTACTAATGCTTCCAACATGTACAATACGGTCCGTTTCACCTCGTCATCACTGAGATCAGCATGACCACCTCGTGGTGGCATCACGTTAAGGCCATTGATCGCGTTGTTGATGAGTGTCGCTTCACCTTTAGCAATCCTATCAGCCCAAGCCGCTTTATCCCCCAATTTTGGCGCACCCAAAACACCAGCAGTGTGACAAGCAGCACACACGTCGTCATAAATTTCTTGAGCTGATTTGGATGTTGTGGGAACTGCAGGGATCATTTCTGCAACCTGTGCGGTTTCTTCAATTTTGACTTGACCAGTTGGTTTTATCCGCTCTTGAACAAGCGTTGGATCTTGAGGGGCCACATGTCCTAAAGTTTGGAACAATAGGACCAGCAACATAAATGCTATAATAGCTCCAAACCCGGCTGCGATGCCGATTGCTAATTTCTTAACAGACACGCTATCTTCTTTTTCTAAATCAACATAATCTAGCTGACTCACTCTCGTTTTCCTCTTTTTGATGACCTCGTATGATCGGGTAATTAAAAACATTTAGGAAAATTAATTGTATCACAAAGATAAATTGCATCCACAATTAAAAATTTTAGTTGACTTTTCATTTTTATCTCAAGTAGAATACGTTCATCTTGAGTGCCATTTGTGGGTATTGTTTTTGATTTGGAATTCATGTTACACTGCAAATCAAAGATAGATTCATAAACAGTGTTTGCTCGCATGTTCAAATTGCGCCCGTAGCTCAGTTAGGATAGAGCGTTGGTCTCCGACACCAAAGGTCA
>CAYFOB010000475.1:0-3746 GCA_964344525.1 uncultured Thiomargarita sp. | reverse complement strand
GTTCCAAGCAACGCTTTGCGACTTGTGAACGAGGATGCGTAACACCAGTTATTAATTGATGTTACGCACTTGATTTTCAAACTATGATTTAAAAAAGGACAAGTCTTGCGCCGTTTATGAGCTGGGTCTAAACGGCACGCATGCTTTTGACTTATCCTTTATTAAAAGTAATCCTTGTAGTTAGTGATTTTGAATTTAAAATCCGAAAACGTGAACGTGTGGAGTGAAAACTATATAAATCAACCTTCAATATCATCCTCTGGACGATCCAGCAATTCGACTATAGCCATTGGCGCTTTATCTCCTGTCCTAAAACCACATTTTAGAATACGTAAATAGCCACCAGGACGTTCCTTATAGCGTGGTCCTAATTCATTGAACAATTTAGTCACAATTTCTCGATCACGTAAGCGAGCAAAAGCCAAACGGCGTTTTGCGACACTATCTTCTTTAGCTAAAGTAATCAACGGTTCAACTTGAGTCCGCAGTTCTTTTGCTTTAGGTAAGGTTGTCTTAATGATTTCATGGCGCATAAGAGAAACCGCCATATTTTTAAACATAGCTTTTCTATGACTCGAAGTGCGAGATAAATGCCTACCAGAGTGCCTGTGACGCATAAATTTCCTTTGGATGTTTAAGTTGGAAGTTTAAATAAATGAGAGAAAGCCTGTCGCTTATTTTATGAATTTTTTGGCTTTTTATAATGAAGTCCAGAAGGGGGCCAATTTTCTAAACGCACCCCTAGCGAAAGTCCCCGCAAAGCTAACATATCCTTAATCTCTGTCAGAGACTTTTTACCAAGATTCGGAGTTTTTAGCAATTCACTCTCGTTTTTTTGAATTAAATCACCAATATAAAAAATGTTTTCTGCTTTTAAGCAATTAGCAGAACGCACAGTCAGTTCTAATTCATCCACCGGTAGTAATAAAATTGGATCAATATCATGCCTTTTGAAACAAATTTCTGTTTCAACATGCGCTTCTAAATCCACAATCACCGATAACTGCTGTCGCAATATAGAAGCCGCCTCTCTAGTGGCAGATTCTGGATCAATTGTACCGTTAGTTTCCAATTCGATGATAAGCTTATCAAGGTCTGTTCGCTGTTCAACACGCGCACTCTCAACGCGGTATGCAACACGTAAAACGGGACTGAAAGAAGCATCCAATTTTAAAGTACCAATCGAACTCTCATTGTCATCATCCACCGTCGTTTGACGGGCAGGTTGATAACCACGTCCCATCATCACTTTTATGATCATGTTAAGTTCACCATCTGCCGCCAAATTTGCAATAACATGATCTGGATTGATAATCTCAACATCGTGTTCCAAGGTGATATCAGAAGCCTTCACCGGACCCAAACCTTTTTTGCTCAGTCGCAAATTCGCTTCCGTGCGCCCAAGCATGCGAATAGCTAAACCTTTTAAATTCAGTAAAATGTCAGTAACATCTTCTTGCACGCCTTCTATAGAAGTGTATTCATGTAACACCCCATCAATCGTAACTTCGACTACCGCACTTCCCTTCAGTGCAGACAACAACACACGCCTTAAAGCATTGCCTAAAGTATATCCAAAGCCACGTTCTAATGGCTCTAATGTAATAGTGGCTGTTGTGCTATTGATATATTTAACTTCAACTAATCGCGGCTTTAATAATTCCATCTTTGATCTTCGTTCTTGTTACAATCAAAACGACAAAAACACCGTCACAATTGACGGTGTACAATTTTTTACTTAGAATACAATTCTACTACAAGCTGTTCATTAATATCGCTAGGTAATTCTATGCGTTCTGGTGCCGCTTTAAACACCCCTTGCATTTGATTAACATCAACATCAACCCATTCTGGAAACCCATATTCCTGGGCATTGCTCAGTGCTGCTTTGATACGCAATTGTTGACGACTTTTTTCACGAATGCTGATTACATCATTCGCTTTAAGTTGAGCTGACGGAATATTGACACTTTTATCATTAAGTAAAATGGCTTTGTGACTAACCAATTGTCTCGCTTCAGCGCGTGTGGCAGCAAAGCCCATGCGATATACAACATTATCTAAGCGACTTTCAAGTACTTTCAATAAATTCTCACCGGTAGAACCCTTTAAACGACTCGCTTTAACGTAGTAGTTATGAAATTGCCGTTCTAAAATACCATATAATCTGCGTAATTTTTGCTTTTCACGCAATTGTAAAGCATAATCGGACATACGGGGACGTTTATCACCATGTTGCCCTGGCAATTTGTCTAAATGACATTTTGATTCCAACCCCCTAGCACGATCCTTTAAAAACAGGTCAACGCCCTCGCGGCGGCTTAACTTGCATTTAGGACCAAGGTATCTTGCCATGTTTGATTTTCCTCTATTTAAAAAAGGATAAAACAAGCCGCTCAAGATATAATCAACGCCTTGTCGTTTATCCTTTTTAGTCTTTAAATTTAAACTCTGCGCCTTTTAGGTGGGCGACAACCATTATGTGGAATTGGTGTCACATCTGTGATGCTGGTAATTTTAAAACCATTGGCATTAAGTGAGCGCACCGCAGATTCACGTCCTGGACCTGGACCTTTTATTCGTACTTCCAAATTTTTTACACCAAATTCTTTGACCGTGTTACCAACTCTTTCGGCCGCGATTTGAGCTGCAAATGGGGTACTTTTACGTGACCCACGAAAACCACTTCCCCCGGCTGTTGCCCAACCCAAAGCATTACCTTGGCGATCAGTAATAGTAATGATAGTGTTATTAAATGAAGCATGCACATGAACAATACCATCAGTCACATGCTTTTTGACTTTTTTACGTGGGCGTGATGCTGTTTTCGCCATAGCTTATTGATTGATAAATAAAAAAGTGATGTTTCAAGTGAAAAGGGTCGCATGGTGGCGATAAATAACCCAACACACCACCAAGCCTCTCTTGGGAGGGTGTGTTGGATTTTGGGAATGTTAATTTTTTTATTAAACTGAACTGTGATTTATGTGATTGTTATGAGGGCGCTAATGCGGATTTTTCCTCAAATCAATCACATAAAAGAATCACAGTTCAAAATTATTTAGGGACAAGTCTATTTTTTCTTTATAGGTCTACGAGGACCTTTACGAGTACGGGCATTAGTACGAGTGCGCTGCCCACGCACAGGTAATCCACGCCGATGCCGCATGCCACGGTAACTACCCAAATCCATCAGGCGTTTAATATTCATCGCTATTTCACGGCGCAAATCACCTTCAACATTATATTTTGCAACTTCACTACGCAAACTATCTAATTCTTCTTCTTTTAAGTCTCTCACTTTGGTAGTTGGAACAATACCTGTTGCATCACAAATGCGTAGTGCTAAGGTGGGACCAATTCCGTAAATAGACCTTAATGCCATTACTGTATGTTTGCGTACTGGAATGTTAACACCAGCAATACGGGCCATAGTTGTTCTCTTTATTGTTAATGGTTAATCGTCATTCATTAACAATTAACCATTTTTGTACTCATCCTTGCCGTTGTTTGTGTCGTTTGTCAATGCAAATTACTCGAACGCTTCCATGACGGCGGATAATTTTGCAATTTCTACAAATTTTTTTGACAGATGCTCTAACTTTCACTTCTTGATACCTGCTTGCTAAGTAGTACAACGGGATATTCATTGTACTTTGATAGCCGTTTTAGCGTAAAAGAGGACTACCACCTCTCAAATTAGCTTTTTTCATTAACCCCTCATACTGATGCGACATCAAATGAGC
>CAYFOB010000474.1:372-3750 GCA_964344525.1 uncultured Thiomargarita sp. | reverse complement strand
TTTCAGAAGGCGTAAAACTCATCCCTCTCAATGCGCCAAGTGAAAAATTAAAAACGGCAAATTCGCTAGGGTATTTTAGCTCAATGGCTTGTTGTATTTGTCTCATCAGCCAAGTTTTGCCCGTTTGACGTGGTGCCCAAATGGTAAAATAATGTCCACCTTTTTCTGGTTTACCAATGAGTTGGCAGACACCTTTTTCAACTAGAGCTGTACGTTGAACACAAAAATGCTCTTCACAATCGACGGGACCATAAGAGCTAAAATGTCTCATTATTGAGTCCTTAAATTTAGGTTTATCCTGCTTATACAAAATACATTTGCTTATAATATTATGAGGGTGCTAATGCGGATTTTTTCTCAAATCAATCACATAAATCATAAGAATCACAGTTCAAAATTATTATACTGATATCAATCGGGAAACGCTATAACTTAGTGGCAGCGACGCAGGCGTGTGGGAACATCAATTGCCCTTGATTATTGGATTCCATATTGATAGCATTTTTAAATTCTGAACAATGGCAGCTAAATTCTACCCACCCTACATTTAAAGGAACAACAACATGTGTGGTATCATTGGCGCAGTGGCAGCGCGTGATGTCGTGCCTATTCTCATTGAAGGCTTAAAACGTCTTGAATATCGTGGCTACGATTCTGCGGGACTTGCCGCCATTAATGGTCAAAAACTTGAAAGACAACGTGTTATTGGCAAAGTACGTGAGCTAGAAGCCGCCCTGACGTCTAATGCCTTATCTTCACACCTTGGCATTGCCCATACGCGCTGGGCAACGCATGGTAAACCCAGCAAAAAAAATGCTCACCCACATCTTTCCAAAAATGACATCGCAGTAGTGCATAATGGTATTATTGAAAATTATTCTCAGTTGCGTGAACTGTTAGAACAACAAGGTTATGAATTTCATTCAGAAACTGATACTGAAGTCATAGCCCATCAAATTCATTACCACCTCCAGCAGGGTAACGATTTATATGCTGCTGTTCATGCCACTGTGCAAGCCCTTGAAGGTGCGTATGCGATAGCAGTTATCAGCCCTCAAGCGCCTGGGCGTTTATTGGCAGCACGGCGTGGTAGTCCGTTAATTGTTGGTATTGGCATTGGTGAACATTTTGTGGCTTCTGATGTTGCCGCTCTAATTTCAGTTACTCAACGGGTGATTTTTATAGAAGATGGTGATATTGTTGATATCCAAGGTGATCAGATTCGTATCACTGACTTTGCTGGCCATCCTGTCCAACGCTCTGAGCATCTTAGCCAGTTGCAAGCGGATGCGGTAGAACGCGGTGAATATCGCCACTACATGCACAAGGAAATTTTTGAGCAACCTCGCGCCATCACTGATACCTTAGAAGGTCGTGTTCACAACGGGCGTGTACTAGAAGCCGCATTTGGTCCTAACGCTGAGCGTTTATTTAAAGACATTGAAGCGGTGCAAATTATCGCTTGTGGTACCAGCTATCATGCAGGGTTAGCAGCTCGCTATTGGATTGAAACATTGGCAAAAGTGCCCTGTGTTGTTGAAATTGCCAGCGAATTTCGCTATCGGCAACCTTTAGCCAACCCAAAAGCATTGGTTGTTACCTTGTCCCAATCTGGTGAAACGGCTGACACGCTTGCTGCTTTAGAGGAGACAAAACGCTTAGGCTTTGGTCCCAGTCTTGCCATTTGTAATGTACCAGAAAGCTCAATAGTACGCGCTTCTGATCTTGTACTTATGACACATGCGGGACCAGAAATTGGAGTCGCCTCCACGAAAGCCTTTACAACACAATTAGTCTCCTTGTTAATGTTGACGGTGATACTCGGACGTCATCGCGGTATGAGTGCCGACGTTGAAAAAAACATTGTGACTGCCATGCGTTCCTTGCCCAAACATATTGGCAAAGTATTAGCACTCAATGAGCGCATCGAACAGTTAGCCGAACAATTTGCGGATAAGCAGCATGCCTTATTTTTGGGGCGAGGCATACATTTTCCGATAGCGATGGAAGGTGCGCTAAAATTGAAAGAAATTTCCTACATCCACGCAGAAGCTTACCCGGCTGGAGAATTGAAACATGGTCCACTTGCCTTAGTCGATGCCGAAATGCCCGTTATTGCGGTAGCCCCAAATGACGCTTTGCAAGAAAAGCTCAAATCAAACCTGCAAGAAGTCCATGCGAGAGGCGGACAATTATTTATATTTGCCAACCATCGCGCCATCATGCAATCCTCTGATTATATTCAAGTCATTGAAATGGGAGAAATTGATGAAATTATTTCGCCTATGGTTTACACGATTCCCCTACAATTATTGGCTTATCATGTTGCGTTGATAAAAGGAACAGATGTTGATCAGCCTAGAAATTTGGCTAAGTCGGTGACGGTAGAATAACGTTTTGGGTAAAAACTGCTGAGGTTTGGCAAAGCGCGGCACTTGTCCCTATTTGAGGAAAAAATCCGCATTAGCCCCCTCATAATAATCACATAAATCATATAAATCACAGTTCAAATTTTTGAACTGTGATTTTTATGATTTATGTGATTGATTTGAGGAAAAAATCCCCCTGTAGTCGTTTTTTAAATTTTAAGCCGCACTGGTAATTGTTCTAAACACTTCATCCAAGCGCCCTTTTTCAACATGCAACTCCGTCACCACCCAATCTTGACTGCGGGCATGTCGACTGATTTCACCAATGATGGAGTGTTGCTCCTTTGGAAAAATTTGATAACTCAACGTCAATTGATCTTCTACCAAGGTTTCTAACTTATGCACGCTTGGCAAATTTAACAAGGATTGACGCACCTTGCCTGGTTTATTGGCTCGCACTGTAATTGTGACTGCATTGTGATATTGAGATTTGGCTTCCAATTCTGCTGGGGTACCGTCTGCTAGAATTTTGCCATTTGCAATAATAATGGCGCGGCTACAGACAGCATCAACTTCCTCAAGGATATGGGTGGATAGGATAATAACCTTTTCCTTAGCCATATTTTTAATCAGGCTACGCACTTCGTGCTTTTGATTCGGATCAAGCCCATCAGTAGGTTCATCTAAAATCAACACTTCTGGATCATGCAAAATGGCTTGTGCTAAACCTACGCGACGCTTGAACCCTTTGGAGACTGATGCAAAACACTTTCCAAATTGACGGTTTGTATCGTTTCATCAATTCGCTTGCGTTTTTCCTTGCCCCGAAATCCGCGCACTTGGGCGATAAAGTCAAGAAAATTGGCAGGCGTCATATCCGGATAAGCGGGCGCACCTTCGGGCAAATAGCCGATACGTTGTTTGACTTTAAGCGGGTGTTGAACAATATCATGTGTATCGACTGTCACCGTACCAGCAGTCGGTGCCAAAAAGCCGGTGATCATTTTCA
>CAYFOB010000474.1:0-300 GCA_964344525.1 uncultured Thiomargarita sp. | reverse complement strand
CGTTGGGCCCCAAAAAGCCTAGTACTTCACCTTGAGTGACTTGAAATGATATATCGTCTACAGCTGTCAAGGAACCAAATTGTTTGCGTAAATTTTTGATTTCAACCATTGTTTTTATTGAATAGAAATAAAAAAGTCATTTTTGGGGATGAGGGAATTTTTTTTCAAGCCATTTGCAAAGCGCTGCTTTGCACTCCATTAGTTAGTTGGAGTGCAAAGCAGCGCTTTGCTAATAACCCTTGTCATTCTTGCTAACCTTGAGAGGCTGTTTTGGAAAAAATGAAAAGTCTTTTTCAGAAA
>CAYFOB010000473.1:0-3751 GCA_964344525.1 uncultured Thiomargarita sp. | reverse complement strand
TTCGAGTGGCCTGGAAATTTCCGCCCTCCGGCACTAGATTTTAGGTTTTGACTTAAAAGTAATCCTTGTAGTTATTCGGGTGCGTAACATCAATTTAATCAAATACCCCACAAAAATCCAAAACGGGCTTATCTTTGATATTCAGTTTCAAAAATTCACGATGTTTAACTAAAAAAACAATTATATCTGCTTCTGCCACTGCTATCTTATAATCAATCAACCTCAAATTGGAATGTTGTTGAATATTTGGCTCCACTGCTAAAACTTCTAAGGATTGCGCTTGTAATGCCTGAGTAATATGCAAGGCGGGCGATTCCCGTAAATCATCAATATCCGGTTTAAATGCTAAACCCATACAAGCAATTTTAGGTTTTTTCTGTTGTTCTAATTCAAAAGCCAAAGCGGTGGATTTGACTTTTTCAATCACCCAAGCACTCTTAAAATCATTCACTTCACGCGCAGTACGAATCAATCTCGTTTGTTCTGGATGAGCAGCCACCAAAAACCAAGGATCAACTGCAATACAATGTCCACCCACCCCGCAACCTGGTTGGAGAATATTCACGCGCGGATGGTGATTAGCCAACCGAATCAATTCATAAACACTAATCCCATGTACATCACATAACTGCGACAATTCATTAGCAAAAGCAATATTCACATCGCGGTAACTATTCTCTACCAATTTGCTCATTTCTGCCGTTTTGCTATCAGTTTCCAACACCTCACCGCGCACAAAAGTTTGATAAAAAGCCTTAACCTCGCGTGTTGAAGCCGCATTAATCCCGCCCACAATGCGATCATTTTCTATCAGCTCCACCATAATCTTGCCTGGTAACACGCGCTCAGGGCAATAGGCGATAAAAATCGACTCAACATCCACGCCAGCCATTTTCAAAGCGTCATAAATCTGCGCAGTGGTGCCTACCGGTGAAGTGGACTCTAAAATAACAATATTTCCAGCTTTAACATAAGGCGCAATTGCCTGCGTCGCTGCTAACACATACTCTAAATTAGGTTCAGGTATTTCTCCCTTATTGTAAAAAGGGGTTGGCACACATAACATAAAAATATCCGCCGATTGCGCCGTGGTATAAGCTTTCAATCTACCCGACAACATAGCTGATTGTACAAAACTATCCAAATCAGGCTCAACAATATGAATTTTGCCCTGATTAATAATATCCACCGTTGCTGCATTAACATCTACCCCAACCACTTGATAACCACTATTTGCCAACAAAGCGGCGGTAGGTAAACCAATATAACCCAATCCAACAACACAAATTGTTTGATTTTTCAAGCCAATGCTCCCTTAATAAATTTGATAATACGGGCACAAGCCTTCCCATCTCCATAAGGATTATGTGCTTTTGCCATGCGTGTATAAGCTTGATTATTATCCAATAAATGCAATACCTCACGAATAATCATCTCACGCGCAGTGCCCACTAACTTAACGGTGCCAGCATCAACCGCTTCCGGGCGTTCTGTCGTCTCACGCATCACCAATACCGGTTTACCCAAACTGGGCGCTTCCTCCTGAATGCCCCCACTGTCTGTCAACACCAAATAGGCATGACTCATTAAATAAACAAAAGGCTCATAATCTAAGGGCTCAATCAAATGAATATTCGCCAACCCTTTTAAAATACGCTGTACTGGCTCACGGACATTTGGATTCAAATGCACCGGATAAATAATATGCACAGTAGGTTGTTGTTCCGCAATCTGTTTCAAAGCCTGACAAATATTTTCAAAACCACTCCCAAAATTCTCCCGACGATGCCCGGTGACTAAAATAATTTTATTTTTTTCTAAGTCCAAATCAAATATCGCATCCAATTGATGGCGACGTTGCTCATTAATTCGCGCCAATACCCAATGTAGGGCATCAATCACCGTATTGCCTGTCACCACAATGCATTCATTAGGAATATTTTCTTGTAACAAATTTTGTTGACTAGAAGTAGTAGGCGCAAAATGATAACGGGCAATTTTAGAAGTGACTTGACGATTAAGCTCCTCAGGATAAGGCGAATAGAGATTATGGGTTCTCAACCCAGCTTCAACATGCCCTACCGGAATGCGCTGATAAAAAGCCGCTAAAGAAGCCGTTAAGGTAGTGGTAGTATCTCCATGCACCAACACTAAATTTGGTTGGCATTGCTCTAACACCGATTTGAGTTTTAATAAAACGGTAGCCGTAATATCATACAAAGACTGATTAGATTGCATGATATCCAAATCAAAATCAGGCTGAATCTCAAACAAATCTAAAACTTGATCCAACATCTGCCTGTGCTGCGCAGTTACACAAACTTGAATCATAAAATCAGGCACCTCCTGAAGCGCTTTAACAAGTGGTGCCATTTTAATGGCTTCAGGACGAGTACCAAAAACAAGTAAAATTTTGTACATAATTAACATTAACCGATTAAAGCACACGCTGAAAAACCGTTAACATTTTTTCAGCCTGTTGTTTGCGGGAAAATTGAGGGGCTGCTGCAATATTGGCTTGTCGTAATTTTTCCAAAGTCTCAGGCTGATCACGCAAATCAGTAATGGCTTGACTCAACAATTCAGGCTGTTCAGGCGGAACAACAATACCCGTAGCGGTTTGACGTATGATTGCTGTCGCTTCTCCCTCTGGTAGCGCAATCAAAATGGGTAAGCCCATACCCATTGCCTCAAAAATTTTTGAGGGAATGACAGACTCAAAAAGCGGATCATTTTTGAGATAAATCAATGCCACATCGCACAAGCTCCACAATTTTGGCATCATTTCTTTGGGTTGACGGGGAATAAGTCTGACATTATCTAAAGCTTTGGCTTCCTCCACCAGTGCTTCTCGTGCGGCACCGCTACCCACAAAAAGAAAAACAATCTCTTTGCAATCACGTAATAATGCGGCGGCTTCTAACACACGATGTAGGGCATGAGCCATACCATGCGTACCAATGTAACCCACCACAAATTTATTTAGCAACTTATATTCCATAACCAAATGAGAATCTTTGGAACGTGGCGCATAACGGCTCAAATCAACCCCATTGATGATAACCACAATCTTTTCTTCTGGAATACCACGTTGGATTAAATCAGCTTTAAAGGCTTCCGTGACAGCCACTACCGCTGCGGCTTGTCGATATAAAAAGAGTTCTAGCTTTTCCAACCACCGTACAATGCGACTTTCTTTCATGGCACCAACTGCAACAATTGAAGCAGGCCACAAATCTCGTAATTCAAAAATAAAAGGGCGACGACGTACAGTCGCCAACATCCAACCCCCTAATGCTGCAAAAAACTGTGGCGAAGTTGCAACGATCACATCAGGACGTTTTTGGAACAAACCCGCAAAAAAAGCCATAATCATAAACGACATATAATCCAACGTCCGCTTTATAAAGCCTTCGTTAGCGGTAATGTAGGTTTTGACACGTACCACTCGTATACCATCCCAATTTTCCACAGCATACCAACGATTGCGATATCCATGAAAAAGCTTACCATCAGGAAAATTAGGCGCACAAGTTAGCACAGTAACGTTATGTCCAGCCTGTACCCAATGCACAGCATGTTCATATAAACGTGTTGCAGGTGCATTGCTCTCAGGCGGAAAATTATCTGAAAGAAACAAAATATGCATATCATTAAGTGATGTTACGCACTCTAGTTCTTGTTCCCACGCCTTTGCTCAATGCCATTAAGTTAAGAATTAGACTTTTATTTTCAACAAGATATTTTGTAG
>CAYFOB010000472.1:2913-3752 GCA_964344525.1 uncultured Thiomargarita sp. | reverse complement strand
CTAACCCAACCTACAGTATAATAGTTTGTTTTTAAAGTTTTTTTATTAACTTAATGGCATTGGATTATAAGTACCCATTCACAAGTTTTCGCACATTTTGGAGTCCAAAGCGCTGCTTTGGACTCTCAAAATTTACTGCTGTAATGCTCGACTATAAGCATCATCAGAAACAGCATGCCACGTCGCATAATCTGCTTGAAACTTTTTATAAGCCTCATAAACCCTTTTAAAAGAGGGATCTTTAGCCGCCTCTTCATCCAACGCCTCAACCGTCAAACGCTTGAGTTCCTTAAGAACCGCAGGCGGAAATGCGAGCACTTTAACTTGGGGTTTTTCTTTAATCTCTCGTAACGCTTCAATATTCAAAGCCTCAAAGGTATTGTATATCTCTTGATTAATAGAATGTGTGGCAATTTCAACAATTTTCTGCAAATCTTCTGGCAACTCATCCCACGCTTTGCGGTTAACAATAAATTCCAACACAGTCCCTGGCTCATGCCAACCCGGATAATAATAATATTTGGCAGCACGATACAATCCTAAGCGTTGATCATGAAATGGTCCTACCCATTCGGTGGCATCAATCGTGCCCCGTTCTAAAGCCGTATAAACTTCTCCACCAGCCAATAACATCGGTGTACCACCAGCCTTTGCCAACACCTTGCCCCCCAAGCCGGGAATACGCATTTTCAAGCCTTTTAAATCATCAACCGTCTCAATTTTCTTATTAAACCATCCCCCCATTTGCACGCCAGAGTTACCAGCCGGAAAGGGGACAAGATTAAAAGGCTCATAAAGTTCGCGCCACAATGCTAAGCCCCCCCCCGTTATAAATCCAA
>CAYFOB010000472.1:0-2845 GCA_964344525.1 uncultured Thiomargarita sp. | reverse complement strand
TTGCAAAGAAGGCACCAATTCACCACCGGCAAAGACTTGCACTTTGAGCCGTCCACCACTCATTATGTCAATATCTTTTGCCAGCTGCTGTACGCCAGTTTGAAAAATAGGGAAATTAGGGGGCCATGTAGTGACCATTTTCCAGCGGAAAGTTTTGGTGGGGGTAACTGTAGATGTGGCAGATTCTGAGGTTTGGGGATGCAGCTTGTAACCGATAAAAAAAGCAAGTACGCATAACAGCAACCAAACGATTGAAGCGGTTTTTGTCATAAAAATTCCTTAAGGAGGGAGCAAAGCGTTGCTTTGCACTCCATTTAATTTTTTTGGAGTGCAAAGCAGCGCTTTGCAACTTACGCTTAGTCTTCACCCATAAAAGCGCCAAACAACTGCAACAAGCTGATGAACAAGTTGTAAATAGTCACATACAAAGTCACCGTAGCCATAATATAGTTAGTTTCACGCCCATGCACCATGTCGCTGGTTTGATAAAGAATCAAACCAGCCATCAACAAAACAAACATGGCTGACACCGCTAAAGACAAACCGGGCAACTGAAAAATCATAGCCCCAATGCCTGCCAAAAAGGCGATCAAAATACCAGCAAACAAAAATCCGCCCAAAAAGCTGAAATCCTTACGGCTGGTTAAGGCATAACCCGACAAACCTAAAAAGATCACAGCTGTCGAACCAAAAGCCATCATCACCAACTGGGAGCCATTACTAAATACTGTTAAATATAGACTAATAATTGGTCCCAAGGTCAAGCCCATAAATCCCGTCAAAGCAAAGACAGAAACAAGACCCCAAATGCTATTTTGGAGATACGAAGTCAAAAATAACAACCCAAAATAGCCCACCAAGGTAATCGCCCAATGGAGGGGGGGCATATTTGTCACCATAGCAATGCCTGCAGTGAAGGCAGAAAAAAGCAAAGTCATCGACAACAAAGTATAAGTATTGCGAATCAGCTTATTAGCTTCAGCTGTTGATAACGGTTGTTGCTCAAAAACGTCTTCGCCTTGACCTCCAAACGGAATGCTTTGTGCATTTTGTCCGCCTTGATTGCGATCAAGTGACACATTTTTATTCGCATTCATATCGTTAAACAAACTCATAAAAGCACCTCCCACAAATGCATAAAAAAACAGAGCTATTTACCAGGTTATAATTCACATATTTTAGTTTTCTGAGATAACTGATTGCTCTAAAATAGAAAACATCATCTGATGTCCTACCCATTTATAATGACTATTTGTAAAATAACAAGTTCGAGATTTCTATTTTATAGCTATAATATCTTATGATATATATTAAACGCTATGACCAATTTTATGTTAATCTACCAAAAGCCACAAATTGACTGATAATTAAAATGTCCCTCATTAATTTAGACAATATTAGCATAGCCTTTGGACACATTGCACTCCTAGACAAAATAGCCTTGCGCATAGACAACAACGAACGTGTCTGTTTAATGGGGCGCAATGGTGAAGGCAAATCAACCCTATTAAAAATAATCAGTGGTGAATTAAGCCCTGATCAAGGCAAACGCCAATCCACTTGCAAAATTGCCAGATTAGCCCAAGAGCCTGAATTTCAAGCGGATGAGACAGTATACCATACAGTTGCAAAATGCTTGGGCGCGGTGGGAAGCTTGGTCGAAGAGTACCATGAACTTGTGCAACGCATAGAGCGCAACACAGAGGCACAATTATTAGCGCAGCTCGAAAAAGTACAACATCGCCTTGAAGCCGAAGATGGTTGGCGCATAGAGCAACGGGTAGAAACCGTGTTATCAAAATTAAAATTGCCCACAGAGCAAACACTTGGCGAATTATCGGGGGGATGGCGACGGCGCGTGGCATTAGCGCAAATCTTAGTGACAGAACCAGACTTATTATTACTAGACGAACCCACCAACCATTTAGACATCGATGCGATCACCTGGCTAGAAGAAATGTTGTTAGAATTTAAAGGGAGCTTATTATTTGTCAGCCACGACCGTCGTTTCATGCAACGTGTTGCCACCCGAATTATTGAGCTTGATCGTGGAAAATTAACCAGCTATCCCGGAAACTATGCCACCTATCTGCGCCAAAAAGAAGCAACCTTATCCGCAGAAACAACGCAAGCTGCTAAATTCGACAAACATCTAGCCCAAGAAGAAATTTGGATACGTCAAGGCATCAAAGCCCGCCGCACCCGCAATGAAGGGCGAGTACGCACTTTAGAAAAATTGCGCAATGAACGTGCCCAACGTCGTGAAAAAATCGGCAAAATACGCTTAAATCTTGACAGTAGCGAATTATCGGGACGAATCGTAATTGAAGCCGACACAATTACCAAAAATTATCAAAACGCCCCCCTTGTGCGCGATTTTTCCACCGTCATTATGCGTGGAGATCGCATCGGCTTAATTGGACCCAACGGAGCGGGCAAAACCACCTTACTCAAACTCCTACTTGGCGATTTGCCACCCGACAGTGGCACCGTCAAACATGGCACAAAGCTCAGTATTGCCTATTTTGACCAACTACGCGCCCAACTTGATCCCAACGAAAAAGTCGTTGATGCCGTCGCACAAGGGCAAGAAATGATCACCATCAACGGACACAAAAAACACATCATGTCCTATCTGCGCGATTTCCTATTTGCACCTGCGCGCGCCCTTTCCCCCGTCAAATCCCTCTCAGGCGGCGAACGTAATCGCCTATTACTAGCACAACTATTTACAAAACCTGCTAATGTGCTAGTATTAGATGAACCAACCAACGATTTAGATGTAGAATCCTTAGAATTACTAGAAGAATTTCTATCCAACTACCCAGGCACATTGCTACTCGTC
>CAYFOB010000471.1:0-3754 GCA_964344525.1 uncultured Thiomargarita sp. | reverse complement strand
CACAGACGAAGTGATTTTGACTTATCCCTTCTTAAAAGTAATCCTTGTAGTTATTTTTAATGGGTAAAAAACGTTTCTCATGTGAGAGATGCAAGACTTTTTGTGATTGCAACTGAAGGAGAAGAAACTGAAAAATCAACTAACCATTAAATTAACAGGAGAAATTCAAAGCTCAAATTTTGAGGAATGGAAAAGCAACCTTATTGCTCAAATTCAATCTATTTATTTCATTGTTTTCGTTATGTTGCTACTAGGAAGCAACATCTCCATGGCAACATTGCCACCGCTACACCATGTTGTCTCTGTCCCAGCCCCTATGCAATTACCACCAGATTTTGTTTTGGATAAACAAGGCTTATTGCAATGTGCCACTTGTCATGGCATAAAAAACATTGCAAAGAAACCTTTTTCAAAAGTGAATAGAAAGGCAAAGAATTTTCTCAATGGTGGACCTTATAAAAAATTGACGGACTTTTGTTATCGTTGCCATGAGTCTAAACAAGGCTTAAATATCCATAAAATGTTAAATAATCGCCAACGAGTGGATAAGAGCAATTGTACTTATTGCCATCAGAAAGTGCCTAAGAATCCTTCTCAACATTTGCAATTTCGTTTACCCATGGAAAAATTATGTTGGGGGTGTCACTTAAAAACGCCTCATCTCAATGCCTTAACGCATTCACGAAAAGTTTCGGATGAAATGCGTCGAATTATTGTTGCTTCAGAAAAAAAATATCAAGTGATTTTGCCTTTAAGTCAGCAAGGGCGAATTATATGTGTGACTTGTCATACCGCGCATGAACAAGGCGTTTTAGACACGCCCAGTGGGCGACAAGTGGCAGATACGCATTTAGATGAAGGCGTGCGCTATCGTAATAGTTATTGGAATCGTGTCTATCAAGCAGATAAACGAACACGTCTTCAAGGTACAGGCTATGAGCTACGTTATCAAAAATTAGAAAAAGAAGTCTTACTCCGTCTCCCTGCTAAAGATGGCACGTTATGTCGGGCTTGTCATCGTTTTAAGGATTAACTTTTCATGCCAATATTATTCCGTCAAATCCCCAATGGGCAAAAATTTCGTTATGGTGTGATTATGTTGTCCATTGGACTATTTTTTGCCCCTTTTTTGCTCATTCCACAGCTCTTTGGTAATAGCGATTTGTGTGGTGCTATGTGCATGCGGCGTTTTTATCTCTATTTTCCAGGCATGATAAGCAATGATTTATGGCATCATATCAGAGTTGCTTTTATTGGTGCATCGTTGTTGTTAGGTATTTTAATAATTACGTTCTTTTTTGGACGAATTTGGTGTGCTTATATCTGTCCAGTGGGTGGTTTTCCTGAGCTGTTGAGTCGTCTACTTAATGATCGTTGGAAAATTGAATATCGCGCCTTGCCTCAAGTGCCTATTCGCTATGGCTATTTTAGTGTCTATATGGTGATGTTTCCCATGTTGGGCGTGAGTGCTTGTACGCTGTGTAATTTTATGACTGTCCCAAGAATTTTTGAGGCGTTTAGTGGGGAAATACGAGGCATCCTCTATTTATTTTCAGCGGTGGGCGCAGTCAATTTAGGTTTATTCTTGTTGTTAGGCGTATTCGCCAGCAAAGGACGCGCTTATTGTCAATTTTTATGCCCTATTGGCGCAATAGATGCTTTAGTCAACCGCCTAGGTGCAAAATTGCATTTCACCCGGCGCATTCGAGTCGAGCGGAGCCGTTGTACGGGCTGCAACACTTGCGCGCGAAACTGTATGTGTGGTGCCATAAAAATGGTTGATCGGGTAGCTGTTGTTGATCAATTATCTTGCATGTCTTGCCATGAATGTGTGGATGCGTGTGATTGGAGCGCGATTGATTGGCGACACAATCCGTTAGAAAAAACACCTAAGCGCCAAAAAAAAGGGGTAGATTTTCATCCTCAACCTGTTTGGACAGCTATTCATACGCCTCGTTTTTCCTGGCAACGAATTATCGTAGGCATCTTGCTAGGGACAAGCTTAGGATTTTTCGTGATGACACAGGTGATTGCTGCTGAAAGATACTCTGATCCTGATGGTTGCTTGTCTTGTCATGCCTTACCGAATTTGGATTATGTGGACAAACAAGGAATCCTGCGCAGCGCCAGCATCGATAGCAAGCATTATTATGCTTCCTTGCATGGCAGTGTACCTTGCCGCGATTGCCACAGCAAAATCACCTATTATCCACATGAACCAGAAAATGGAGCGGTGGATTGTGCTGACCATTGCCATTTGGAGGAACCTTCTCAAGGTGAGGCATATACTCATAAACCCGTTATAAAAGAATTTGTTGACTCCAGACATGGCACTGGTTGGACAAAAAATTTAACCGGTGGCAATCGTTGGGAGGAAGACACACAAGAACTCAATCCCTCCTGTCGCCGTTGTCATAGCAATACCTTATATGTCGAAACAGACAAAGTGGCTATTTTTCAAGAGGCTTTTGATCACAATGATCAAGCCTGTGGGACTTGTCATATTGGCACGGTATGGCGTGACAGAATTGGAGGACATATTTTGAGGCGCTTAGTTGGTGCGCGTTGGAATAAAGCTGAAGTCAATCAATTGTGTAAAGATTGCCATGCTGATATAAAAAAAATGCAAACTGTAAAACATTCAGGGCTGACTCCCCGTTTTATTTTGGCAGCAAAAACTTATGATATGACTTTGCATAGCCGTATGATTACAACCAATCCTGAAAGTGAGGCTGCGAATTGTAATGATTGTCATGCACCAACAGGACATGCCATTTTATCTGCACAAAATCCTCAAGCATCCACCCATCCAACGCAATTAGGCACCACTTGCGGGCAATGTCATACTTATGCCAATCACCCGTTAAATCAAGGATTTGTTTATACTGATATGCACGATATTGATCAAATTCCACTCAACGCAATGGTGATAGATTATTTAAATTCAAATTGGTATCATGCTTTAGCGGTGATGTTACCGATTATTGCGGTATTGTTAATCAGTAGTCTCATTTGGTCGTTATTTATTGGCTCTAAACGTCGTAAAGTTGAAGCGATTATTGGCGGTGATGAATTTACGGCTCGTATGATAGGCGTGAAGCGTAAAAAACCAACTACAGGAAGGGATAAACCTTAGCCCATGAACAAATATTTTCACTATTTTCTTATAATTAATTTTTATCTTATAATGCCAGTTTATGCCGAAAGTTTGTATTTTTCACTGATAGAGCAAGCAACTATCAGTGATGAAATACTGGCAAAAACGCAACAGCAATTGGAAAAATACCAACCTGTTAAAATCAAAGAAATCACATTGCCACCTTTTCATAAACGCGGCGAACAAATATCCAAAGAAAGCACATTTTGTACATTTTGTCATCTGCCTTTACCTCATCAAAACAACGTGCGCGTGCGGACTTTTCTGAATATGCACACCCGCTATATTGCTTGTGAAACTTGTCATTTTGAAGCAAAAGGATTGAACTATCGTTGGCTACCGGAAAAATTTTCTAATGAGACAATGGCTAAAATTACGCCTTTTTATCAAGGTAAACCAATATTATCAAATCATGCCCTTTTTCAAGAAATTAAAATACAATGGAAAAATTTACCTTTGCTTGAACAAGCCAAATTAAAAGCAAAAATCCATCACCCCTTAACAGAAGTGACTTGCAAACAGTGCCATGGACAAAACTTTTTAGATTTAAGAGGCTGTTTTGGAAAAAAATGAGAGAAGACTCTTTACCTTTTCAGA
>CAYFOB010000470.1:0-3764 GCA_964344525.1 uncultured Thiomargarita sp. | reverse complement strand
CTTGTAGTAAATAGGATGTGTAACATCAATGAAGAACTTGATATGTTACTTTAAAAAAAGTATATTAGTACTTGATTATTATAATAACTTTATTTAGTCTGAGTCGACTATGAAAAAATCTGCCCTATTTATAATTTTATTAACCACTGTCAGCCTATTTGGCTGCGGTGGTTTAGCGACCAAGCCCAGCGCGACCCACAAATCAATAAAGGTCAATCATGTGGCGCACAAGAATCAGGAAACGCCTGTGAGTTTAAAAAATGAGGCTGTCCCATTTTCTGCCAAAAAGGTCCCACTGACTCAAGTTCGTGTCTTGGAAAACAAGCCAGCTATTCGCAAACCAATCGTTAAAATGCCCATTGAAAAAAGGAAACCGCGCCATGTGAGCGCTCCAGAACCGTCTGCCCCGCGCCAAGTGATCAAATTAGCAACGCTGATTACTGAGCTGGAAAATTTATGGGATAGAATTCCTTATGGTTACCAGTTGCCTACCGATGATAATAGCCAGATAGATAGTTTGATTGAGGAATATGTCGGATATCCCCCTTACTTTCAGAGGATGTCTACCAACGCGCGTCCTTATCTTTATCATATTGTCCTTGAAATTGAAAAACGGGGAATGCCCTTGGAAATTGCTTTATTGCCTGCCATTGAAAGTGCTTTTGAGCCCTTAGCGCTTTCACACAGCAACGCGGCTGGGCTTTGGCAATTTATTCCTGCGACAGGAAAATATTATGGTCTAAAACAAGACAAATGGTATGATGAACGGCGCGATATCATCAAATCGACTGACGCTGCCTTAGATTATTTGCAAGAATTGCACAAAATGTTTGATGGTAATTGGTTACAGGCACTGGCTGCCTATAATTGTGGTCAGGGTAATGTGATAAATGCGATGAAAAAAAATCAGAAATTAGGTAAGCCCACCGATTTTTGGTCGCTAGAATTGCCAAAAGAAACCCGCAAGTATGTGCCTCGATTGTTGGCGCTCTCAAAAATTGTAGCCAGTCCTGAAAAATATGACATTAAACTGCAACCTATTGCTAATAAACCTTACTTTCAACAAGTGAATGTTGGTAACCAAATTGATTTTTCTTTGGCAGCGCAGATGGCAGGATTATCATTTAACGAGTTCAAACGCTTAAATCCAGGCTATAGACTTCAGGTAACCGCACCGAAAGGACCCCATCATATTTTGTTACCAATCGACAATGTTGATGCATTTAAACAACGTCTTGCCAAAATACCGGCGCAAAAGTTATTAGTAGGCGTCTCAAAACCCAATAAGATGTCAGCAAAAACTCAACAATACTACAGCGTGCAAAAAGGCGACAATTTATGGAAAATTGCTAAACGCTATGAGATGACAGTTGCCACACTTCGTCAGTTGAACAAACTTAAAGGTGACTTTCTTCAGGTTGGTCAACGGCTGAGAGTTCAAAGGCAAAAGCATAAGATCCGCCAAGGCGATACCTTATGGGCGATTGCTAAGCACTATGGAACTACAGTATCCCTGCTACGCAAGCTGAACAATATTAAGGGTAGCATGTTAAAAGTGGGTAAGTTTTTGGTCATACCCACCAAGGTTGCAACCTTACAAAAAATAGGTAGCTAAGTACCCGTTCACAAGTTTTACCGAATTTTGGACTCCAAAATACCTGAAAATTTCTGGTTCAGTACTTATCAGAACATTAGCTCATGTAGGGTGGAATTGCGTAGAAAATCCACCCTAGTCTCTACATCGAACAAACCACTTTGGAGAATAAAACATGTCAACCCAAAAATATCGCTTGGTAACAAGGAGCGATTTTGATGGTTTAATTTGTGCCGTTTTGTTAAAAGAACTCAATTTGATTAATGACATTAAATTTGTCCACCCCAAGGACATGCAGGATGGAAAAATTGAAATTAACAGTAATGATATTACGACCAATTTGCCCTATGTACCAGGCGCTCATCTTGTTTTTGATCATCATCTCAGTGAAATTTTAAGAATTTCAGGAAAACGTCCCAACAATTATATTATTGATCCTGATGCCTTGTCTGCTACCCGCGTCGTTTACGACTATTACGGGGGCAAGAAAGCCTTTCCTAACGTCAACAAGGAAATCATTATGGCTGTGGATAAAGCGGATTCTGCTCAATTTAGTCGTGAGGATATTTTGTTTCCAAAAGATTGGGTGCTGCTTAATTTCCTGATGGATCCTCGTTCTGGGTTGGGGCGTTTTAAAAAATTTAGCATCTCGAATTATGATTTGATGATGATGTTGATTGATGCGTGCAAACAGCACACCATTGAGGAAATTTTAGAGTTGCCTGATGTTAAAGAACGCATTGATTTATATTTTGAACACCAGAGAGCGGCTTTGGATCAAATCGAAAAAAATGCCAAAGTGCAGAACAATTTGGTTGTGTTAGATTTGCGTTATGAGGAGAGAATCTTTGCAAGCAATCGTTTTATCATTTACGCGATGTTTCCTGAGTGCAATATTTCCATTCATATTTTATGGGGATTGCGAAAGCAAAACACCCTCTTTGCTGTTGGTAAGTCGATTATTGATCGTTCTTCCAAAACCAACATTGGCGAATTGATGTTGAAATACAGTGGAGGGGGACATAAAAATGCAGGGAGTTGCCAAGTTTCTAATGATGAAAGTAAACACATTTTGCAAGAACTTATCAAGAAAATTAACGAAGATGGGTAAAATGAAAATACTTAGTTTTAGGTTGTTAGACTTGTCCCTAAATAATTTAGGGACAAGTCTTTTTACTTCCTGATGAGCGCCATCTTCTCTACAAATTAAAAAGGCTCAAAATTGACTAAAACAAACTACGAAATAATTTTTGGCTTACATGCCGTGCGACACGTTTTTGAAAATGACTTTACTCGCATAGTCGAATTGTGGGTGCAACATGAACCGGCTAAATCACAAACTTTATTGTTGAAACAAGCCCAACAACAGGGGATTGCCATTCAACACGTACCAAAAAAAACTTTGGATAAATTGTCTGAAAACGGGCATCATCAAGGCATCGTTATTCGCTGCAAAACCCACTCTGTCAAAATCACCTTAGAAGAAATTCTCGCATCTAAAACCGCCCCCCCTTTTTTATTGGTGCTTGATGGAGTCCAAGATCCCCATAATTTGGGCGCTTGTTTGCGGACAGCTGATGCTGCGGGGGTTGATGCGGTGATTGTGCCTAAAAACCAAGCTTGCAAATTGACAGGTACAGTGCGTAAAGTCGCCTGTGGTGCTGCTGTTCCCTTAATTGAAGTCACTAATCTTGCCAGAAAATTGCGCGATTTACAAAATCAAGGCGTGTGGATAGTTGGCGCTGATGCGAGTGGACAAAACACCCTGTTTGATTCCAATTTAACAGGCGCTGTCGCGTTGGTTTTAGGCGCAGAAGGTAGTGGCTTACGTCGCCTGACGCGAGAAATTTGTGATGTGTTAGTACGCATACCCATGTTGGGCAAAGTAGAAAGCCTTAATGTATCGGTAGCAGCGGGGATTTGTTTGTATGAGGCTGTGCGTCAGCTAAACGCGCAAAAAAAGCTTGCGTTAAATTAACTTGTTCAATAGAACTTTCTACGCGATTCACCGTATTACGAAAGGCAGCCCCATGTGCTTGTCCCTTGCTATACCAAGATAAATGCTTACGTGCCATGCGCACGCCGGTATATTCGCCATAAAATTGATAAAGATTGTTAATACTCGATGTTCAAGTTAGTTAATTAGAATATTATGATATTTTAATAAAAA
>CAYFOB010000469.1:1745-3766 GCA_964344525.1 uncultured Thiomargarita sp. | reverse complement strand
AACATCAGTTAATAAAGGATAAGTCAAAATCACTTCATTAATGGGGGTTATCCTTGAGCATGAGTATTTGGATTTGATGGGCAACTATCAGGCATTTGAAGGAATGAATCTTTATAATCAAGGTTCACACATCACAATAGGATTAACTTATGCGCTTAATACTATTTTTTATAATTGTCCTCCCCTTAACAGGATGGGCTGCCAATCTTCGCTATGCGCTTGATGTCACAATAGAGCCCCAAAAGCAGAAATTGATTGGGGTTGCCCGTCTCAAAGCGGATTGTAATCAAACTTTGCGCTTAAACTTGACAAAGCGTGTAACGCTTAAAGCGGGTCAAGAATTTGTTATGCCTTACGAGGTGGCGTTAGATGATCAGCAGCTTGTTGGTCAAGATCATGTTTTTTTAACAGGGGATTGGTATCCACAGCCTGATGTTTTGGCAGAGTACGCCCTTTCTGTGACATTACCCAAAGGTTTTATTGCTACCTCTGAGGCGGATTCGGTGGAAATCCAAGAAACTGAGACAACGTCTACTTTTCGTTTTCAATTTAATCATCCCTTGGATTCGTTGAGTTTGGCAGCCTCCAAAAATTATGTGGTAAAAACAGATACCTACAAAAATATTGCCCTTGAAGCGTATTTTTTTAAGGAGGATGCCCATCTTGCTGAGACTTATCTTGAATACAGCAAAAAATATTTGGCGATGTATGAAGCTATGCTGACGCCCTATCCTTATCAGCGATTTGCCATTGTTGAAAATATTTTTCCCACCGGTTTGGGCATGCCAACCTATACGTTGTTGGGACGCGCCGTTGTGCGTTTGCCCTTTATCGTGAAAACATCGCTGGGGCACGAAATTTTGCATGAATGGTTTGGTAATTCTGTGTTTGTTGACTATGAGAAAGGCAATTGGGCAGAAGGTATTACTAATTATTTGGCTGATCAACATTACGCGGCGCTTGAGGGCATTGCCTATCGCAAACAAATCATGGTGGACTACAACGCTTATGTTAATGAAAATAATGCCATGTCAATCAGGGCATTTACAGGGCGCCACAATAAAGCAGAGCGTTCAATTGGCTATGGCAAAACCGCTATGATTTTTCATCAGTTGAGAAAACGGTACGGCGACGATGTCTTTTTTGGTGCGATACGTGATTTTATTCATCATCATTCATTTCGCGCTGCCAGTTGGCGCGATATACAAAATAGTTTTGAAAAGGTAACAGGGGATAATTTAAGCACCTATTTTACGCAATGGATTAATCGCAAAGATATTCCTCACATCACAGCTGAAAATGTCGAGTTGCTTGTCGCACAGGGCAAACTCACGCTCTCATTCACCCTGGTGCAACACACTACCCCTTATCATTTGCAATTGCCCATCACTATCCGCACGGCAAGTGGTAAAACACTGCGCTGGGTTGATGCCAGCAGCGAAAAAATCACTTTGGTATTGGATGAGCCACCGACTCAAGTTGTTATTGATGAAAATTATGATGTAATGCGACAACTCTTGCCAGAAGAAATACCCCCAACATTGGGCGGTGTAATGGGCAAAGAAAATTTGATTATGATTGCATCGCAGTACGAGTTATATCAGCCACTCATTAATGCGCCTGCACAATCCGATATCGAATTTACACAACTCAAGGATAAATCCTTAATTATTGCTGGTTTTGATACGCAGATGGTGGATATGTTATTTGGCAAACAAACAGTTCCTGAAGATGGCGTGCGTTTTGTTGTGCATAAAAATCCGTACAATGAAAAGGAATTTATTGCGTTGTTACATGCTAAAAATGCCGATGAAGTTAAAGCGGTGGCGCGAAAATTTTCCCATTATGGTAAATACAGTGAATTGGCATTCACTGGGGGCATAAATACTCACAAAGCCATTCGTCAATCAAGCAACGGCATTACCCTATTGACGCGCCCTGCCACCCATGCGCTAAAACCGAACAATGCGACAACGTTGGATGATATCATGCCAATAGACAGTCGCGTGATTTACGTTGGC
>CAYFOB010000469.1:0-1735 GCA_964344525.1 uncultured Thiomargarita sp. | reverse complement strand
AGCATGATCAATTTTCGCACCACATCAACCAATTAATGGTGATTAAAAAACACCATGAAGCGGGACATAAAATCGCAGTGGGCATGGAAATGTTCCAAGTTCCCTACCAAAAAGTCCTAGACGATTACATGGCTGGGCGGATTGATGAGCAAAGTTTTCTCAAACAATCACAATATTTCGATAATTGGCGCTTTGACTATAATCTTTATAAGCCGATCATAGATTATGTTAAAAATGCCGGTATTCCGCTTATCGCGCTCAACATTGAGAAGTCCATTACCCGCAAAGTGGCTAGTAAAGGCATCCATAGCCTAACAGCAGAAGAAATGTTACACTTGCCCAAGGAGATAGATTTATCTAATGAGCGTTATCGACATGATTTATACCAAGTGTTTTTGATGCACCAAAAACATCAGGGACATCAAAATTTTGAGTACTTTTTGCAAACTCAAACGCTTTGGGACGAAACGATGGCACAAACTGCCCACCAGTTTCTTGCGCTCCACCCTGACACGCAATTAATTGTTTTGGCGGGTAATGGACATGTGATGTACCGATATGGGATTCCTAATCGTCTTTATCGGCGCAATGGCGAACCGTTTACTGTCATTGTGCAAGATGAAAGCATTAACGCAGGTATTGGTGATTATGTTTTATTGACAGAAGAAATTAAGGGAAAACAATCCCCTAAGCTTGGCGTTTGGATAGAAGAAAAAGACAAGCAGGTGGTTATCAAAAGCGTTGGTGACAATACACCGGCTAAAAAAGCGGATTTGCAAGCAGGCGACATTATTACCCACTTGCAAGAGCAAGAAATCCATGCTTTGGTAGATTTAAAATTTGCGCTGTTTTACACAGATATGGGTAGCACGGTGACAATAGATGTGATCAGAAATGGTGAAAAAATAAGTCGAGAAATGACGTTGTTTGAGAGTCATTATTAACTCGAATTTTTGTTTGAAAGTAATCGCTTTCCTTTATTCACGGGGTTTAGGCTATGGAGGCATTGCTATAATTTATGTTATAGTATGAAGCTCCTGGTAAAAAGACAAACGAAAATTTTTATGAACAATATCATCGAAACCTGGAAAGCTTCCTTAGAAGAATTATTAATCTTTTATGAAACCAAAAGAGGAAATTTGGTTCTCTTTTTTATGATGCTCTTTCTCTTTTTTGTGATAATCAACGTTCTTTGTTACTGGTTAGCGATGTTTACCGCTTATCCTGAGCTCACACACGGTAGTGCTGGGCAATATTACTTTAAAGTGCAATTTCCAGTTGGTTTTCTTGGCGCCCTTTTTGATAGTTTGTCGTTTTTTATCACTATCTTTATTATTCGGCGGGCGATTCATAGCCGAAGTGGGTTAGAATATGTTGCTCATTTGTCTATTGATATCATAATTGCTGTATTAGCGACTTTTTGGTTATTATTTGTTTTTTCCTTTTCAGGTTGGCTAGTCAACCTTTGGGATGGTACACCACAAGCGCTTGTGGTTCGTAATGCCAAATATCAGCAAATGTTGGCTGATGCGGTTGTGAGTCCAACAGATAATTTGCGGAATATTTATTTTGGCTTAGTGATGGGAATATCAGCAACGATACCTACCTGTATTCACCTTTTTATGTTTCTACGCGCTAGTTTTTCTACAATGACTTTATCAAAGCGTTTGAGTTATTAATTGGTGTTACGCATCCTCGTTCACAAGTCGCAAAGCGTTGCTTTGCACTCCAAAAT
>CAYFOB010000468.1:0-3768 GCA_964344525.1 uncultured Thiomargarita sp. | reverse complement strand
CACTAGATTTTAGGTTTTGATTTATCCTTTTTTAAAAGTAATCCTTGTAGTTATTCTTATTGACGGTGCCCGTATTAACTTGTAGTTATTTATGGGGTTGATAAATAGACTGCGTAACATCAGCTAATAAGTTAAGACTACCAAACAAAACCCCAAAAAATTGCGCAGTGGAACGGCACAACAACAAGCACGGAGAAACAATTGCTATTTTTTTATCTTTCCAAAAAGAACGCTTTACAAAAGGCAAGGTGGTCATAAAAAACAATCCAAGCAAAATACCAGCAATACTCAAAAACCAAGGTTTTACCAATCCCCCCAGTAACAACAAGATCAAAGCTGGAATAAATAGCAATTGTATTTTCATTAATTGGGGGGTATGAGAATCTTTAACCGCTTTTTGGGGATTCTTTTTCACTGCAAGCATGCGCCAATAAGCAAATTTATACTTTTTTTTCAAATAATTAATCAAAGTCTCTGGGTGTGTATGGTAAACCTGCGCCTTGGCTTGAAAAACCATTTTTTCTCCCTCAGATGACATACGATATGACAATTCGATATCTTCAGCACAAGCCACCGGAAAAGAATGATCGTATCCACCGTATTTGATAAAAACCTCTCGGCGAAAAGCCGCAGAATAAGTATCAATAAAATCTATGTATGATTCTTTTTCTAACAAACGATACTTATCTTCATATTCAAGTTGGACAAAGCGAGCGATCAGTTGAGATTGTTTAGTTAAATAGCCCCCTTTTGCAGCAACAATTTTTGTATCTGCAAAAGGCTTTAACATCTGTTGCAACCAATCTTTTTTTGGGACACAATCATCATCCGTGAATAAAATGATCTCACCATTCGCATGTTGAGCGCCTTTATTTCTGGCAGCAGCAGGACCCGCATTTTTTTGGCGCACCAACCTCACTGCTTGATATTTTTCAACCACAGCAGCAGTATTGTCTTTTGATCCATCATCAACAACAACAATTTCGTATTCATTTTTATAATCCTGCTGTGTCACGGCATCTAAACACTTTCTAATGCGCTTAGCACCGTTATAGGTAGGAATAATAATTGAGACAAGCATAAAATCATTTTTTAGAAAAAGAACCTTTAATAAGATACCTCGCTAATGATTTAAAACCGTAAATATTCCGTTTAAATTCATTAGGATTCCGTAGCGATTGTTTGAATTTATACCATAAATAGGAGGGTCTTAAATAAAACTCTCGCCTAGCACGATCTGCAAATTCCACAAGTTCCTGATGGCTGACACTTGGAAGGTTTACCACGCTATTATGCAAACCCTCTTTTGTCAGCCAAGCATTAAAATCTTCTGTTGCTAAATATCCCTTTTGTTTTGCCTCCTCATAAGCAACCGTTCCTGGATACACCATAATTGGAAAAAATTGTGCCGTGTCCGGGTTAAGTTTTTTGGCAAAATTAAGGGTTGCATCCATACTTTCCTTGGTTTCATTAAGATTCCCTATCATAAAACAGCCATGTACCATAATACCTGCTTTTTGACAGGCTTTAGTAAATTTTTGCGCCTCATCCAAATAACCTTCATTTCTGGATGACTTCAAATTCTTATGCATATGACCAATGACGTTAGTATCACCACTTTCAAATCCCACACAAAACAAGCGTGCCCCTGCCTTATGTAAAGTTTTCAAAAAGTCAACATCAGCCCCAATATCTGCGCGACAGTTACTATCAAAGGAAAGTGTATTACCTCTCTGAATGAGTGCTTCTGCTAATTCTAAAGTCCTTTTTTTATTGACAATAAAAGTATCGTCTTCAAGCATAACCGTTTTAACTTCTGGGAGTTCTTTCCCAACAAAATCAAATTCATCAGCAACATTCTCAACAGATCGATAACGCATTTTATGTCCACTAAAAGTTTGTGGATAAACACAAAAAGAACATTTATAGGGACACCCCCGACTGGTATCAAAAACAACTAATGGATGCAATGAATGTCCATAAAAATAATCGGGTATATGAAGAAATCTTTTATAAATTTCTGTAACAAAGGGCAATTCGTCCAGATTTTTGATAGCTTCTCTATCCTTATTTCGCCTAATTTCACCTTGAGAACTTTTCCAAACCAGTCCATCAACGGACTCAAGCGATGCGCCACATTCAATCGCTTCCAACCAATCTCGTACTGTATATTCATACTCTCTGATTGCAATAGCATCTATACTGTTTGATAGAGACAAGGTATGCTCTGGCAAAACGGATACATGACGACCCACCATTAATATCTGAACATTGGGTAGTTTATTTTTAATAGCTTCAATAACCTGAACATCATTATTAATACTTGGTGTTGAAGTATCACAAACCAATGCTTGAATTCCTTGCATACGATCAATCACATAATCAACAGACACTTTGGCGGCAGGCGCATCAATTAAATCGACATGATGACCTTTTTTGATAGCCACTCCCGCGGCATAAGAAAGCCATTTTGGATAATATAAAGTCCCACTTTTTGTGACGGCGGGACTTCTTTGCTCTCTGGAAAATTTTGGGTGAAAAGGGGGATTTAAAAATAAAACTTTCATAATTTCTTAGCTTTTCTTGTGCCTTGTTTCCAGGCAAAGCGCAATGGTGCATGGAGTGCAAAGCAGCGCTTTGCAAGTTATTTATTCAATTTTGCTTGAAGCGATACAGATAATAATTGAAGATAATCATCAGTCTTCAGTTTGTCATCTACCCGACCTAAAATATCCTGATGAATTTCCTGCTGACGTTCTGCCTTTTGGCGAAATAAACCTAAAACGGAAAATCCATAACGTTCAAGAAATACCAAATAATCAGGCAAAATATTTCTATTCATATTGAGCCGCACACTATCGTTACAAATTTTCCAAAATCGATCAGAATAAAATAAATGAGCCAAATTATGACGACACAAAAAATTTAAAAATGAATACCTACCAAAAATATGCATCGTATGATCAGAAAAGTCAATTTCATGGAACATGATTCCACCTGGTTTTAACATCCTTTTCATATTCTTAAAGGCTTCATCAAGGTTATCAATATGTTCCAAAACCTGGTGGCTGACAATACAATCAACCTCCTTTATTCCAGTGAACAATTGCTCAGAATCTGTAAAATAGCTATCAATAAACTTTATTTTATCCTTTACCAATTGGGGGGATTCATCATTCAACGACCATTTTTGTTTTTTTAATTCACCTTGGAAGGCTTTTATGAATTCAATATCATTACTGTGTCCCTTATCGGTGAAGTCGGATATCTTGTCTACTAAATAAACCTGTTTAGCCCCCAACATAACCATCAAAATAGCGGTGGATATATCATTACCTGGACCAATTTCTAAAATAGTTTGACCTTCAATAGGTATATTTTCCTTGTAAAGGTTAACGATTTTCAAAGCATGTTCTAGTGAAGAAAAAGTTTTGGTTCTTCCAAACAATTTTTTGCCTAGCACATAAGCCCAATTTGGTAAACTTTTTCTCAGTAATTTATAAGGAACATCAAAAAATGGTGTCAGCTTCATATTGATTTTGTTCATTTAATGTTAAATCACTGATGTTACGCACCCTATTTCCATGACTAACTACAAGGATTAAGTACTGTCAGGTATTTTGGAGTCCAAAGCTTAGCGAAGGACATCTCTTTTCCAAAGCGCGGCTGGGCGACTCCAAAATGTGGTAAAACTTGTGAACGGGTACTTACTTACTGATGTTACGCAGCCTATTTCTAAAACCCATGAATAACTACACGGATTACTTT
>CAYFOB010000467.1:2179-3777 GCA_964344525.1 uncultured Thiomargarita sp. | reverse complement strand
TGGGAACGAGGATGCGTAACATCAGTTATTAAAAGTAATTAAAGGATAAACCCCGCCGATGAAGTGATTTTGACGGTGCAGCACCCCCATCGGCGGAAGACGTCGTGAAACCTTCAAAGGTTTTAAACGCTTTACGGTTTGGAGCGTTTGTTATCTGGATAACTATACCATCCGATTTTATCCACTTAATCTCATAAGCCGTACTGCGCCCACCGCCGGCTTTTTTGACTAAACAAGCTTTATTTAGTAAATCAATTAATTCTCGGCTAGCAGTGGCTTTACTGACTTTTCCTAAAGAGGCATATTTACGAGTATTCATTCCACCTTCAAAACCCTCTGGTCCAGCATCTAATAAGCGGTTTAATATCTTACGTTGACGGGCATTGAGTTCTGTTTGACTATGGAATTTCCAGAACTGTGCCTTTTGTAAAACATGTTCTATCAATTTTTCCGATTGCTTCATTGTTCCTGAGAGGCAGCGCATAAACCACATTAACCATTCAGTAATGTCTAAGTCACCCCTTTGTGTGGTTTCTAAAATATTATAATAATCATCGCGTTGCAATTGAATTTCCCGAGACATGGAATATAAGCGCAATGCTTGTGGTTCTGTTTGCGCTAATGCCAAATCGGCAATGGCTCTAGCTAAGCGTCCATTACCATCTTCAAAAGGATGCAGAGTGACAAACCATAAGTGTGCCACTGCCGCACGAATGAATCCTTGGCAGGTTGCTAATGCTTGATTAAACCAAGTTAAAAAAGCTTCTAGTTCTTGTTCCAATCCTTGCCTAGGCGGTGCTTCAAAATGTAATCGTTCTTTACCAATCGCACCAGAAATAACCTGCATCGTTGCATCTCCACGTAATTGCCCTGCAAGAATTTTATGTAAACCAGAATAGCCAATTGGAAATAAGGCGGCGTGCCAACCACATAAACGTTCTAAAGTTAAAGCTTGTTCTCGATGTTGTAAAGCATCTAATGTGATATCTATAATACCTTCATTATCCATAGGTGACTCAAAATAGGCTTGAGGAATACCTAAACGTCGTGCAATCGAAGAACGAACCTTTGCTAAATCTAAGATTTCCCCTTCAATAGCAGAACTTTTGATCACATCAAGAATCAACACTGAAGCCAAAGCCTCCTGTTGCTGAGTTTGAGAAAGTTGTTCAGCAATGGCTGCCAAACGCCCTTGTAAATAACTCGTTTCGGTTAATAGTGAAATTAACTGAGAATCATCCCAATAAAAGTGTGGCCAATCCCCTTGTTGCCATATCCACTGTGTCATGATGCGAATAAACCCTATAATCAAATCAAAATTTGAGGTGATTATAGCTTATAACTGATATAGTTATCCAGATAAATTTCTGGGGTAGTGGTGCAATGTGGGTGATATAAAAATCAATCGGTTAATTTATAAGTTTTTAGGTATTTTGGAGTCCAAAGCTTAGCGAAGGGATACTTGGACCCTTCGCTAAGCTTTGGACTCCAAAATGCTTGAAACTTAATACACCGATGATTCCCCCTTAGGGCGACGCTTAAAACGCTTATAACTCCACTGATACTGCGCCAAACAATTTCGCACACATTGTTCTACG
>CAYFOB010000467.1:0-2165 GCA_964344525.1 uncultured Thiomargarita sp. | reverse complement strand
TTGTGGTAAGCGCTCAGCATAAGTAAAAATCACAGCTGCCCCACTTTTTCGTGCCAATCGGTATACTAAAACCATTGTATAAGCCGAAATACCAAAAAAAGGCGCAAAAATACCACTACTCGCTTCCATCGGCACTTGATCAGGTAAAATGCCCGCCACTTGCCCGCTGCGTAGCGCTTGATAGAGGGCGCGAACACCAGATTGTTCAGTTGGCACAAAATGCCCACCGGCACGCTCACGGGCGGTGCGGATCAAATCATGTAAGCCCATCAATTTTGGGGGACGATATAAAGCAGTCAGCTTATAACGGGAGGAGGCATACAATCCTGCCAATTCCCATGCCCCCAAATGTGGCGTCAAAAGTATCACGCCTTTGCCTTTGGCAAGCGCCTCCTGCAAACACGCCTCACCGCTGACTTGATCTACTAATCCCAAAACCCTATTTATAGGCCATAACCATAATGGCCCTAATTCTAAAAAGGTTTTACCTGTTTCAACCAAACTTTGCTTAACTAAAGCCTCTTGCGCAGCATGAGACAAGTGAGGGAAACATAAACGGATATTGGTGCGTGTTACGTGAGTAATGCCTGAATGCTGTGCTGCTAGTGACACTAATAATGAGGCAATCGCATGGAGCATGCGCAAGGGCAATAAGGCACAAAAATGTAATAAGCTTTTAATGAATAAAACCCGCATCTTTATTTTTTCGTTAACTGTGTGTAGCGCCAAATTTTGAGCAATAACAGCACCGGAAAAGCAGCATGTAGGCATAAATCAAAAATATCAAGGGGTCTAGTCAAAGTCCCCTGAAACAACATCTTAATTTTTTCAAAGAGATGTGGCTCAGGAAAAAACGGCGCTAGCCCTAAAAAAAGTGAGCCCAAAATAACAAGCTCCCAAGGTATATTATCTAACCACTGCATGTATGGTGATCTCCGTAAATTAAATTGACGACTTGAAAAATCCGAATTCAGTCCAAAAAAACCTTAATTTTAACACCACTACAGTTTTTTGATTTTTAAGCTAAAATAGCAATAGAGATTATCGGAAAAAAAATTTTATAAGTACTGAAAACTTATGATTCAGTACTTAATTATTAACAATCCTTATAATTCTTAGTGGTTTTTGACAATTTTTTTTGATTTAAAAGGAGTACTATGTTAGCTCGTTTGGATAATGAAGTTATCTTCAAAAAAGTATTTACAAACAACCTGGTGTTCACTCATTTTGTCAAAGACATACTTGGCATCGAAATCGAAATCGAATTGATCCAAACAGACAAACGTTTTAAGTTCAAAAGCCCTAATATAGATTTTGCTTATGACGTTTTTGCAGAATCTAAGGATAAAAAAGTTGTTGTGGGTATTCAACGTATTGATATGGACTCAAACTTTGACTACTTTTTGCACCATTACACGATGACAATTGCCCAATTACAACGCACAACGCAAGACAAATTGGAGCAAAATATCCATAGCATTCTCATTATTACGGCACCTTACGTTACCAAAGGCAAACAAGACCATCTCCTCCAAGACGATGTACTGATTTTGCAACTCAATCCAAGAAATTTGGATGGGCATATTATTAATATTTATGAACACAAACTGGTTTTTCTCAATCCCAACTATCGGGATGAAAATACCCCAGCAAACTACGCCGATTGGTTGGATTTAGCCTCAGAATCCATATCAAATCCTGAAGCCCCCAACATAAATGTAAAAAACGAGGCTATCCAACAAGCCTCCGAGCTGATGCAGGAGGAAAACCTAACACCGAAAGAAAGAAAAGCCGCTCAAATAGCAGCGACTCAAGCCATAACCCTAAAATTACACAAAGAAAAAGGCAAAAAAGAAGGAAAAGCGGAAGGGAAAATGGAGGCGAAAAGAGAAATGGTTAAAAACATGAAAGCCAAAGGTTTTGAAACGAACCTTATTGCCGAAATGACGGGGCTTGATATTGAGACTATTGACGAAATCGACTAACCCTCAAGTAAGTACTGAATCATAAGTTTTCAGGTATTTTGGAGTCCAAAGCAGCGCTTTGGACATCTCTTTTCCAAAGCGCTGCTTTGGACTCCAAAATACGGTAAAACTTGTGAACGGGTACTTACCATTTTTTCAAAAAATGGTATTTGAGCTCATTAAAACGTACAAATACCATTT
>CAYFOB010000466.1:3500-3787 GCA_964344525.1 uncultured Thiomargarita sp. | reverse complement strand
CCCCAATTTGGCAACCCAATGCATAACAGGAATCCGTCGGATACACCATCAAGCCGCCAGCACGTATGACAGCAACGGCTTGATTAATCAACCGTTTTTGTGGGTTTTGGGGGTGGATAGTTAAGAATTTGCTCATTGCTTACCTCACAACGTTGGTAAAGTAAATCCCACACACCATGTCCTAAACGCAATCCGCGTTGTTCAAATTTAGTTAATGGACGTTCTGCGGGGCGAGGGGCAAACCCGCCCACGCGATTAATAAATTCAGGAGAATCCTCTAAAACCTG
>CAYFOB010000466.1:0-3490 GCA_964344525.1 uncultured Thiomargarita sp. | reverse complement strand
CAGCATAATTTTCCCAATCGGTGGCTAAATGCAAAGAGCCGCCTGATTTCAGGCGTTGTGCTAACAATTTCACAAAATCAGGCTGGATTAAGCGCCGTTTATGATGACGCTTTTTTGGCCAAGGATCAGGAAAAAATAGGTAAACGGCATCCAAGCACTGCAATGGTAAATATTGTTGCAAGACTTCCACCACGTCTCCCTGAATCACCCGCACATTCGTTAATTGAGCAGCCTCTATTTGTAATAATAGATGACCAATGCCAGGGCGATAGACATCAATGCCTAAATAATCATGCTCAGGGTGTGCCTTTGCCATATTGACCAAAGCATCGCCCATGCCAAAACCGATTTCTAAATGTTTTTCGGCTTGCCTAGCAAATAATGTGTCTAACGCTTTATCAGTGTCTACGCCGTAACGGGGCCATAAATTGTCTAGGGCACGTTGTTGGGCAGCTGTGATACGTCCGTTACGACGGACAAAACTACGGTTCATATATATACAGTTATCAGTTATCAGTTATCAAAGGATCGATCCAAATACTATATATATCAAATCACAATAACAGTTTGTTTGCACTCTTCAAGAAGGCTGGCTTTACATATATGAACAAATTTGCAGTCGACATCATAACAATGTATTATACCATATTTCCTAAAGAGTTGTTTAACTCGTTTTCGCTCCAACAGCGTTTTTAAATACGCAATCTCTTGATCATCATGCAGCTTTAATACACAAATATGCCCTTGCAATGCAACATTCAAGGTCCTACGCAATCTTGCGCCTAATGAGTTAATGTCGCGCAACCCCGTTGGATCACACGCCAGCGGAATACTTTCTAACAAAATATTGGGCTCATCTTCCTTATCAAGTTCAATATGTACTTGTTTAAAATGTTGTCCTAACAATTGATAAAGTCTTTTATGCGGCGTTAAATGGCACAAGAGCGCTTGTGAATCTTGCGCCGTGTTGATAACCATCGTTAATTCTTGCAGCTCAGCGTTTATCCGCAAAGTCAAGCCTTTTAATTTTAAGAAAGTCAGTTTATTGAAAGAAAAGGTTTCGGTATCTGCACAAAAATCGTTGATTAAATGAATACTGCTTTGCAAATCGCAATGGGTAGTCGTCATGACTGCTGATTAATCTCTTAGGATAAAAATACTGTCTGGTCGGAGCCAAACTAAAGTTTGAACTCCAACAGGCCCTCTAATGGAGAGGAGGCACTACCATAACGTTTACGTGGCATACGCCCCGCAAGAAAAGCCTCACGCCCCGCCTCAATGCCTTTTTTCATGGCAGAAGCCATTAATATTGGTTGTTTTGCGGCCGCTATAGCCGTGTTCATTAATACACCATCACAACCCAATTCCATCGCGATTGCAGCATCCGAGGCGGTGCCAACACCGGCATCCACTAAAATTGGTACATGCGCGTTTTCGAGAATGGTAACAATATTAAATGGATTACGGATCCCTAAGCCCGATCCAATGGGCGCTGCCAAGGGCATCACTGCGACACAACCTAATTCCTCAAAGCGTTTTGCGATGATCGGATCATCATTAGTGTACACCATAACTTGAAAACCGTCTTTAATTAAAATTTCAGCGGCTTCTAATGTTGCCGGAATGTCAGGAAATAAGGTTTTTTCATCGCCTAAAACTTCTAATTTCACTAATGTATGCCCATCAAGCAATTCACGCGCTAATCGACATGTGCGTACCGCATCAACCGCTGTATAGCATCCCGCTGTGTTAGGTAAAATGGTATATTTATCAGGCGAAATGACATCCAGCAAATTAGGCTGTTCAGGGTCTTGACCAATATTAGTCCGTCGAATAGCCACAGTGACTATTTCTGCGCCAGCGGCGGAAATGGCAAGGCGCGTTTCCTCTAAATCTTTATATTTGCCAGTTCCCACAAGCAAGCGTGAGGTATATTTTTTGTCTGCAATTATTAAGGGGGTATCGGTAAACATATTGTACCTGAGTGTGTGAAAATGAGCTAATTATAAACTGTGCATGACAAATGTGCAAAGCGTAATGTAATATGAGGAGCATTTTTTATGGGTCAATCTATTAAAAGCAGTTTGGAAATTTTGGGGATTATTTTATCTTTGACAATTGCCTATTATGAGCTCAGGGATGTCATCCCCACCGAACAGCGCATTGTGTTAGAAGTTGAAAAATTGCAAACACCAAGTGATATGCCAGCGTATATACTCACAGGTGTTGTGTCAGATCAAGATTATTCGTTGGAAACGGCAAGAGTAACGCCCTATTCTGAAAACCCAGTCAAGCGGGCAACATTTAGGTATGATCATTATACTAAAGATGTTGACTTAATTCCAATCCAAATGTCCAATCCCCACACCTATCTTGTTTCAAGGGCGTTGCTGCAACAAGAATTTAGGGAATACGACAGCTTTCTCTTTGAATTTTTAGATGACAACCGCTTCACCTTTTATTTTCAATTTGAAGGGCGCGAAAGTGATAAAACGAAATTTGAATGTCGAATGCTTGCCCTTGACAACACCAATGTTCCTTGTGAAATCAGGGAAAAAGGCTATCTTTCACTATTTCGTGGTGTTCCTTGGTATTTCCTAGCGGCTGGGTTGGGAATTGCATTGATTATCATGATTGAAGTTTTCGACATTTTCTTAAAGCGGGGTATAAAAAAAACCAGTCGTGGCAAAAGAAATCGGCTAATCGCTGATCAAGATTGAGAGGCATCAGATGAATGAGATAATTTTATATGCGGTTTTTTTCACCGTTTTTGTTTTGAGTCATAATTGGCTCATTGGTTCAGTGGATTCATTTGAGCAACAATTAGCGCGTGAAACCAAAGAAAAAATCGCAGTATCATTAGCATTGTTCGTTGGTACGGTGCTATTGATGTTATTTATTGCTCCAACTCAGGTTTTCAATGGTTATGGCTTATTAGCCATTGGTTTTAGCTTAGTTTCCAGTTTCCTGATTATCCGTTTTTTTCAATTGTTGCTATTAAAAGAGATGAGATATCAGAGACTTTTTTTGAAATTTATCATTCACCCAAATTTTTTGTTAGCCGTTTTTTTTATCATTGCCACAGATTTGTTGGTGCTATATTGGTTAAAAGAAATTGATATTTACTTTCAAGATCAATTTTTATTTTTTGAAATTGGATATGCCATTTTGATTGTTATAGGCGGCATTTTTTTGGGTAGACGTGTTTTAGGTGGTAAATGGCGTTTAAGCGTTGTTGCTATAGTTGATCCTATGATTGTGGTATTTTGGGCGATGTTTTTGTTAGAAATTGTATTGGGTGTGTTTTCTCGTTTTTTAGGAATTTAAAGCTGGGATAAAGCTGAACTACAAGTTATTAAACTGAGGATTATCACGCTTCTATCCTAAGGTTTAATTTTTTTTGTAAAAAATTATATGGGTCATTTTACACTTTTTCAAGTACCACTTTTTAAGTCAATGCCATTAAGTTAATAAAAAAAACTTTAAAAAC
>CAYFOB010000465.1:0-3788 GCA_964344525.1 uncultured Thiomargarita sp. | reverse complement strand
TGGTTTATCCTTTTTTAAAAGTAATCCTTGTAGTTATTGTCTCTCAAACCGCAAACACCCGAAATCCCTGATTTCCAATACAATAAATCACAAATTGCGAAATTTGAGCTTCTGGATACTCCTTCTTCAAACCTTCAACATAACCCGCTATTTGTTGAGTATCTTCCGCCTGTAGCTCAAATTCTTCAAGCGTTGTATCGAAATTCTTGAATTTTGTATTAGAAAAATACTTAAATTCAATCACCCACCTGAGCCCTGCAAACTTTTCATGATATTTGCCCACAAATTCTAAATCATAGCCGTTTTCTTGCACAATTTCTTTGTAATTAGCCACACCATATAAAATCGATTTTTTCATTAATTGGACTCCTGATAACTATAGCAATCTAATACATAATATACAGAACTTGCTTGACCCACGTCAACCTGAGAGTTAGAGACAGGTGGAAAATGCGCATGTACATAAACTATAGGCGTTTATAGGCTTTATATAAGCGTTTATAAGCTTTTGATTAATTTATTAATTTCATAAATTATCACTTATATAAGCGACGATATAGGCAAATTGATAAACGGTTAAAGTATTAAATTTCTATATATTATTGAAATATTTCATTTTTTTTAACTGGCACACAGATTGCTATAACATGTTAACCTCAAGCTGGTTTGTACGAAAATCGACTTTGAACAAAAGATTCCACCGTATAACAGATTCATCCACAGGAGACAGTTAGGTAGCACGCTCAACAAAGCGTTAGTAGGATTGTGGCGATATCGCTCTCTTAATGTGGGATCTGATACTGACATGGGCATCTTATTCTGCACTATACCGCAAAAGCACGATGGACTTGGTAAAAAAACGGATTTTTGTAGTGGGCAAGTTGATGTTAAACACAAGGTTGTTTTGAGGCCTCGGCGTCCAAACGATAGCGTTTTCTGATTGCATAAAGTACAAAATTTGTGGAAATTGGGTCAAAAACCTTAAATAACTACAAGGATTATCTGATGTTACGCACTCTCGTTCCTAGCAAAGGCGTGGGAATGCCGTGTGGACGCGCCTGCGTCCTGTTTCTGCAAGATTCTCCGTCCACAATGGGTTCCCACGCCTTCGCTAAGAACCAGAACGAGAGTCTATAGCACTAGGCTTGGAAGCTTTGTGCGTAACATCAATTAATAACTGATGTTACGCACTTGTTCACAAACCATAGTCGCAAAGCGTTGCTTTGCACTCCAAAATACGATTGAATTTTTTGGAGTGCAAAGCAACGCTTTGCGACTTGTGAACGAGGATGCGTAACACCAGTTAATAATAAAGGATCAGATTGTTACTGGTTTTAATATCCTTTAATAATCCTTGTAGTTATAATTTTTTTTTTGATGAACATCAATTTTCATTATAAGCGTTATAAGCGTTATAGGCGTTTTTATAAGCTTGTTCTAATATATTGATATTACTATCAAATTTCTATTAATTTTCATTTATATAAGCGAGACTCTAGGCGAACAAATAACCCACCAAAAACTTAAATTTTTCTATCTTATTGAAATAAATAAAGTTTTCAAGTTGGCACACACATTGCTTTATATATAAGCAACGTGACAATATCACTCTCAAAATGGTTTGTACACGTACAAATCTTAGTTAAATTATTAAAATTGTAGGAGATTACAGTTATGAATCGCAAACATTTATTGGTTGGTTTAAGCGCACTTGGTTTGGCATTAACGGGATCAAACGCATTGGCTGTTAGTGACAGCTTTGATGTTGGTGCGACAGTCACCAAACCTCTCGCTATGAATGTGACAGACGGGCTCTATTTTGGCGTTTTATCTGTGGGCACTACGGGTGGAACCGTAGTGGTAGATACCAACGAGATTAGGTCAGCTACGGGCGACGTTGTATTGATGTCAGGTGGCCTTATACGGGATGCAGAATTTGATCTGACGGGTGACTCGAATAGAGCCCTCAGTGTGAGCATTCCTTCCAGCATTATCATTACAAGCGGGGGGGGAGATACCATGACGGTGGATAATTTTGTGCATGATGTTCCCACCAACTTACCAACCAGCAATTCATATCATGCTAGACTTAGGTAATTCCCTGGCTAAACCGGGACAACATCTTTACCGCTTGGTTGCTGGAAACACTCTGAAGGACGAACAACGAATCGTCTTACAATATAAATATGGTTGGAACAATTTTTTATCCACTAGCTTGTACTTCGCTTCTCGAACGCCTGATGAGGAAAACTGTCGCATCTGCCCTGAGAAAGCACGTCGCTGGGGGAGTGCTTTGCACTGGTCTTGGGGGGGATGGTTTTCCAACGCGCACGTTTTTTTAGGTGATGAAAAGAGGATTGTTGGTATTGATACAATAACGCAAATGGGCAAAATGAGCCTATTTTTTGAGCATGTAGAGGCCAATGGGGTAAAAAGCGACTTGTTAGCAACCGGCTCACGTCCACTCATACGCCACACCAAAGCAAGATTAGGCGGTGCTTTATTACTCTGGAAACTGCCCGCATTAAACTATGGCCTAGAACTCACCCGGCAGGAAATGGAAGATTCGGGAACATCCACTGAGCTGCTCAATCGCTTCTCTCTCAGATTTTCTCCTATAAAATCCACTTTAAGTCATAATATCAGCTGGCGCAAAACCTCTCAAAATCCCTCTTCAAGCACAGGTGATATCAAGTGGAAGACGCGCTTTTCAAAACGCTATCGCACACGTGCAACATTGACTTACAATCCCAAATCACATTTTTTTGACAGCCTTGGATTGCGTTTTGATAGCCGTTTTCAAAACGAATTAACTTTGAGCTTCGATGTAAACCATTCTTTCAGCAATTATCAAACCAACTCTAGCATCAATCTCAGCAAAAAATTTAAGCAATTCACGTTGGGAATGGGTACGACATATGCGCTCAATGGAAGCTATAGTCTCAATTTTAATCTGTTCACGAGTTTTGGCCGTGAACCACGCAAAAAAAACTGGTTTTTTAGCGGCAAAAGTGCTATTGATGGCAAAGCTTCAGTCAGGGCTTTTGTGGACGAAAACCTAAATGGTCGTTGGGATGCCGGGGAGCAACCTTTGGAAAATACAGAAATTCTGCTCGACCAACGTGTTAGCAAGGAATTTACCAATATGGAAGGCCTCGTTTTGCTCACAGACTTGCAAAGTGACAAACCAATCGATATCAGCCTTTCAGAATCCAAACTTGATATTGATTATACTCCTCGACCACCTGCCGTGAATATTGTTCCACGATCGGGCAAAGTCGCAGTGGTGGATTTGCCAGTCGTTTTCACAGGTGAGGTAGAAGGCACCGCTTATCTACAACAAACCGATGGAAAAAAACAAGAAGCGGGAGGAGTGCAATTTGAATTACTGGATACCCACAATCAAGTGGTGCAAAAAACAACTTCGGCATTCGACGGATTTTTTCTGTTCGAGTCACTTCTCCCAGGACAATATCGCCTCCGTATTTCTCCAGAACAAGTGGAACGATTAAAATTACCACCCTCACCGGTACAAACCTTGACCGTTGACGGAGGACAAGTTTTTAATGTAGAATTTATATTTAAAAATCGTCGCTAAAACCCTTTGGCTGTGGCATATCTTTTGGAATTCCAAATCTAACGGTTAAATAAAATGAAACAATTATCAAAAGATCGTAGACGTTTACAACGATGGGAATTGCAAATTCCTGTCCCCATATCGGATGCAAATAGCAATAACTCGATGTTCAAGTTAGTTAATTAGAATATTATGATATTTTAATAAAAAT
>CAYFOB010000464.1:0-3792 GCA_964344525.1 uncultured Thiomargarita sp. | reverse complement strand
TGCCCCGAAGCTCCGCTTCGAGTGGCCTGGAAATTTCCGCCATCCTGCACTAGAAACATCACCACCTTGGTAAGCTGCTATATGGAAACCTTCTCCTGGGACACCAAAATTTGAAAATCCCTTGCCAGGTAAATATCTATAGACAGAATTTCCACCCACAATAAGGAATCCTCTTGACAATAAAATCACTTGTTGACCTTGAAGCTGTTTTCCATTGTTTGTTTCTATTGACCAAACACCCTTTCCAGATTTCGTCCCAGTGGCGATGGTAATCGGTTCTTTTACCTGTGGTACACGGGTAGTTTTGATGACATATTCATCTGAACCTTTATCTAGCAAATAGCTCACATCACCTGTTGAATAATCTGCCGCATATTTGACAATCTCTCCATCTGGGTCTAAAAATTTTTGCCCATTGACAGAAAAACCAAGACCTCTTTTCTCAGGTTTGATCGTGACACTTTGTTCCAAGTTTTCCCATGATTCAAAAATATCAGCGAGTTCTTTTTCAGTTTCTTCTTCTGAAAATGGAATTTCGTCAATAGGTGGTGCGTCTATCTCAATCTTAGTTAGCCGCTTAGGTGCTCCACAACTCGCAATTAATACGATTAGCAAGCTAATAAAAGCTAATTTTGTTCTCATCTGTAATCCTTGTAGTTATATCAATTGTTATCTATGTAGTACTCGCTTTTATGTATGCACAATTATTTAGTGACGTATTTTTTCTTGCTGTAAAAAATCCTGTGAGAGTAGAAATCCTCAAAAACCCTAATAACTACAAGGATTATATTTAAGAAGGGTGGGATATAAACCCTAGCAAAAATGTCGGTTTTGATTTATCCATTTTTAAATATAATCACTTTCCATTATTAAAGATTTTTGTGATTAATATGATTTTTCTGACAGATTGTCTGCACTTTGAGCTACGATGGAAAAAAAATCAGCAGATTGTCATTGTTTATTTGAGTTTGTTCACACGAATGAGCTTGTTATCTAATGAAGCCTGTGTCATTAATTGTGCTTGAATTCTATCAGCCAGTTGTAGTGGATGCCTATGATCCTCTCGACATACAATAATGCCAGCATGTTTTGTGACTCTTTTATGTAATTTTATAAAGTCACATCTATTTTGAGTGATTACTGCTCGCTTTTGCTGGGTGGCGTAAGCTAAGACTTGGGAATCAGGAATACGTTGATTGGCTTGTCCAGCCTCATTAGCTGTCAATACGTCATGTCCTAATTTTCTGAGTTCTTCGACAACCAATTGAGGAAAGTTTTCATCAGCATATAATCTAGTTTTCATCATCTTGGGCGGCTATCGCTTGATCAATTTCGTTTTTATGGTGTTGATAGTAATCCCATGCTGCCTCTAAATCTGTTGGACTGAGACTTGGATAATTATCAAGTAATTCTTTCTCTTTTGCACCTTGTGAACGAAGAGATACCAGCGTCCACACTGGGATACGAGTTTGACGAATGCAAGCATTTCCTCCACACACATCTGGTGTGTGTAGAATGTGTGGTGAGGCTTCTGTCCAAAACAGTATGACTTCTTCTACTATCCGTTTTAATCTTTGTTGTTGCTTCACCGGACTATTGAGATAGGCTTGAGCAACTTTTTCACTGATTTCTTGGAGCTGTAAGGTAGCCATGTGAGTTCTCCATTAGTTAACTGATGTTACGCATCCTCGTTCCCACTAGGACTGCTAAGGGAACAAGAACAAATTATAACTCCTTGTGCGGAATGTCGCTTATAGGAGCAGATAAGCTAAGCGTATTTGTGTGGAAAAAAATCAACATCAAACAACTATTTCCAACCGATTTTCAGATAGTCGTTGAATTTCATCACGGAGAATTGCCGCCTGTTCAAATTCTAAATTTTCAGCATGTGCATGCATTTGTTTTTGTAATTGTTTAATTTTCTGATCAAGTTGTTCTGGTGAGGCATATGTAGCTGCAACGGCAGGAGGAGTTGTTGCGCCTTCCAAAATATCTGTGACTGCTTTTTTGACTCCACGCGGTGTTATGCCATGGGTTTTATTATAGGCGATTTGCTTAGCGCGCCGCCGTTTTGTTTCATCAATGGCACGTTGCATAGCCTTTGTCACCGTGTCACCGTATAAAATGGCTTGTCCATGAATATGACGCGCAGCCCGTCCAATTGTTTGGATTAAGGAGCGCTCTGAACGCAAAAATCCCGTTTTGTCAGCGTCAAAAATGGCTACCAGCGACACTTCGGGCATATCTAAACCTTCACGCAACAAGTTAATGCCCACCAAGACATCAAATACGCCTAAACGCAAATCTCGGATAATTTCTACCCGTTCCACTGTGTTGACATCAGCATGTAAATATCGCGTTTTTATGCCATGCTCGCTTAAATAATCAGTTAAATCTTCAGCCATACGTTTTGTTAATGTGGTGATTAACACGCGCTCATTTTTGGCGACTCGTTTGTTGATTTCTGACAGGGCATCATCGACTTGGCTAGCAACAGGGCGTACTTCAATCGCAGGATCAACAATGCCGGTTGGGCGCACTACTTGTTCAACGACTTGGCTGGCATGTTCATATTCATAAGCGCTCGGTGTGGCAGAAGTGAAAATTGTTTGCGGTGCCAATCGTTCAAATTCTTCAAATTTTAAAGGGCGATTGTCCAAGGCAGAGGGCAAGCGAAATCCATAGCTGACCAACGTATCTTTGCGCGAACGATCACCCTTGTACATGGCACCAATTTGGGGCACGGTGACATGGCTTTCATCAATCACCAACAATGCATTTTCTGGTAAATAATCAAATAAAGTGGGTGGTGGCTCGCCGGGTTGGCGCTGCGACAGATAGCGCGAATAATTTTCAATGCCTGAACAGTAGCCGATTTCTGTCATCATTTCTATATCATATAAAACCCGCTGCTCTAAACGTTGCGCTTCTACCAATTTATTGTCTGCATACAATTGCTCTAAACGTTCTCGCAATTCTTCTTTAATTTGATCGATGGTTTGCAAAATAATTGAACGTGGTGTGACATAATGGCTTTTAGGATAAATTGTCAAACGTGGTACCTGGCGCAAGGTTTTTCCAGTCAAAGGATCAAAATAGCTTAATGATTCAATCTCCTCATCAAATAATTCAACACGAATCGCATCACGCTCTGATTCTGCTGGATAAATATCAATCACATCGCCATGCGCTCGATAACTGCACCGTTCCAAGACAGTATCATTGCGCGTATATTGCAACTCAGCCAAACGGCGCAATAGAAAACGTTGATCAATCTGCTCGCCGCGCACCAAATGCAGCACCATTTGCATATACCATTCGGGATCACCTAAACCATAAATCGCAGAAACGGATGCCACAATAATCGCATCTGAGCGTTCTAAAATGGCTTTTGTTGCCGAAAGACGCATTTGATCAATTTGTTCATTGATAGAGGCTTCTTTTTCAATATAGGTATCAGATGCAGGCATGTAGGCTTCAGGTTGATAATAATCATAATAGGAGACAAAAAATTCCACAGCGTTATGCGGAAAAAATTCGCGCATTTCACTATACAATTGTGCTGCTAAAGTTTTATTGGGCGCGAGAATCAAGGTTGGGCGCTGCGTTGCATGTATAACATTAGCGATAGTAAAAGTTTTACCAGAGCCGGTGACACCTAACAAAATTTGATGCATATCACCTCGTGTCAACCCATTTAAAAGTTGTTTAATCGCCTCAGGTTGATCACCTGTTGGGTTAAAATTTTTTTGTAATTGAAAAGATTTTGACATGGAGAATTTTTAGGTTGCA
>CAYFOB010000463.1:0-3794 GCA_964344525.1 uncultured Thiomargarita sp. | reverse complement strand
TATGAAGAAGCAGTCAAATGGTATCGCAAGGCTGCTGAACAAGGAGTTGCAAGGGCACAATACAATTTAGGTTTGATGTACCATCTTGGTGATGGTGTCACTCAAAGTTATGAAGAAGCTATCAAATGGTATCGCAAGGCGGCTGAACAGGGACATGCAGGGGCACAAAACAACTTAGGTGTAGCATACGAGAATGGTCATGGTGTGACTCAAAATTATCAAGAAGCTGTCAAATGGTATACCAAAGCCGCTGAACAAGGAGAAGCAAATGCAATAAATACCTTGAAACGATTATTACATTTCTAATGGCAAAAAGTCCTAAGTCAGGAGCATATAGTCACAAAAGGCGAAAAATCAGAACCTGAACAAATTAAGCCACAAATACCATTTCTTAAAGAAATGGTATTTGTTTTGAGCTTAAAAAATCCACAAATACCATTTCGGAAAGCAAATGGTATTTGTTGTTGGCTTAAAAATCGGGTGAAAAAAAATTCCGCGTGCATTGACTCAAATTACAAATTTTCCTGTATTTTGGAGTCCAAAGCTTTAGCTTTGGGAATGGTAAAATCACAAGCCCTACGCTCTCGCTGCGGACTCCAAAATGCCATAAAATTTATGATTCAGTACTTACAATCAAACAAGTGGCAAACATCCTTCTTGACATAACTGATTTTAAATCATTTATTTGTTGTTAAGCATTGACTTCAAATTCTTATTAGATTAACATTTTTGTTAATCTAAATAGATAAGACTTCTATTTAAAAGAAAATAAAAATCATGAATTTATTAAATCACTTAGAACAATTGATGTCAAAAGGTAAATATTATTTTACGACAACAGAATTAAAGCAAAGCCTAAAAATCAATCAATCTTCACTTTCTGTTTCTCTTTCAAGGCTTGCAAAAAAAGGGCGACTTAAAATGATTCGTAGAGGCTTTGGTATAATCTATCCAACTATTGGAAATGAACCACATCCTTCGTTTTATATAGATAGCATGATGAGTTACTTGGGTGTGAGGTATTATGTCGGTTTGCTATCAGCCGCTGCTTATTGGGGCGCTTCACATCAATCGAATATGAGTTACCAAGTTGTTGTTGATAAATTTATGGCTAATATTTCCTTGAAAAAAAGTCGAATTGAGTTTATTACTAAAAAAAGAACATTTCCAAAATATGGAATCACAAAAATTGCTGGGGTTGGTGGGTATTATAATATTTCTACTTCCGAGCTAACGACATTTGATCTCATTCGATTTCCTAAAAGAAGCGGACATTTGAATAATATTGCCACTCTCCTAGAAGAACTTTCTGAAAAATGGGATGGACGAAAAATACAGTCCTTCTGTAATGATCCAACTATACCTGTAGTTACTGTTCAAAGACTTGGGTACTTATTAGATTTGTTGGATTTGCAAAAAGAATCGAAATATTTTGAACGTGCCCTTTCTAAGCGAAATTCTACTTCTTTATTTCTTTCCAATAGTGAAAAAGGAATAAAGAAGACTCAATTAAATAAGCGATGGAATTTATATATTAATACAACTGTGGAACCTGACTAATTTTTAGTTATTCACCTTTAAAAGGTAAGCTCGCTTTTCGAGGAGGAACAGCACTTAATAAATTGATTGTTTGTCCTGTGATTGGAGTTTTTGTCAGTATTGTTAAATCTTCATTTTCCCATACATGCACATATGTTGGGAAAGAAGGGATTGCAGAATTTTATTTAAAAGGAGATAGAAACAGTCCCCTAACAAGAACGTTTTTTTCTCGTTCCCACGCTCCTGCGCACTCTTTTATACATAAGTATCTAAGTACTTGAAATCAAAATCAAAACCAGATCTATGGCAAACTATTCATTTGGTTGTGAACCAAACACCATTACCTTCTTCACCACCACCCCTGAGCGAAATGCTTTCAATGATTGCCCGTTTAGGTGGTCATCTAGGTCGAAAACACGATGGCCCACCAGGGCCTCAATCCATTTAACTCAAGCGAAAAATCCAACGACTTCTCCCGAGCAGTCACCCCCTTCTCAATAGCATGATCAACCATCAATGGCAACGTAAAATCATCATCAAAACGATACTCAGAAAAAAACGACTCCGTCAAACTACCTAAAGCCTCCCTAAGCCGCCCCCTATCACCCGAAAAATCCGCATAAAGCGCATCAAGAAAAGCCGTTTTCCCATCAGTCGTACGCCCTAACACCAACTCATCCAAAGAAAATCGCTTAAAAAACTCAGGATGCGCCTGCTCCTCCTGCCAAAGACGAAAAGCCCCCTGTTGCGTTAAACTCAAACTAAAAATCTGCAAATGATACTCCGTATAAGCATGATTCGCCTTTGCCCCAGCCACATCACAATAAGTCTCCAAAGTACGCCAATGACTCACCCTATAATCCTCACCAAAAACCAACCCCGTCTCCTCCTTAACCTCCCGCCTCAACGTATTCTCCAAAATTTTCGGCAACAACTCAGGCGGCGGATTCTGAAGACACAGCAACTGATCAACACCAAACCCATCCAAATCCTGAGCATTCATCCGCCCCCCAATCAACACATACTCCCCTTTCCCATCACGAATTCTCGTATCCTCGCGTCGATGCAACAAAAAATAGTCACCCAACCTAATCAACGCCCAAGCCACATAAATAAAACGAATCGGCGGTGCCAACTGTCGACAATGAAACTCAATCCGCTGACTTTCCAACCAATGCAAAAGACTATACTGCGCCTGCAAATGATTCTCATGCTGAGCCGACTCCCAAAAATGAGACTCCAACAAAAACTGCTCATCATCAGCCAACACCTGCAACAAAGAACACCCCAACAACTGCGCTGGAAAAGACACAAATCGCCACTCCCCCTGCTGCAACGCTTGACAATCCAAAGTCACCACACTCCTCAAAATCCGCTCAACCACCGCCAATAACAAAATAGCACTCTCACGCGACAAACCCGACTCAACCAACTGCGCCTGCAACAGTGACTTTTTTACACTAGAAGAAAGCTTACCCTCCTCAGCATAACGGGGGAAAAGAGAAATCAATTTTTTTAAGGTTGTAGATAACATTTTTTTACTCCTAATATCTTGAAAAAAATCATACCAATCCCCATAAAGAGAGTTGTTTTTAGACTAAAGGACTAACAATATGGCAACTAGCCCCATTTTAGAACAAATCAAAACCCAACAAAATGGTGCTTTACTCAAAAAAAAGACACACTTTAACGCCGCTGACAGAAATAGACGATACTAAAAAAGATGCACTGACAGAAAACAAAAAACACCTTAACGCCGCAAAAAGAAAGGCAACTTATGACAAACGCCTTAAAAACCTAAGCTTTATCATCAACATCATTGTCTTTATCACACTGCTAGTCATCGGATACTTAACACAACTTAACTGGCTTAACTGGCTTGCAGTACTCCTAGTCCTGATTTCCAGCATCATTGTACTGATGCAAACTTACCTCAACCTAATACCCACCATCGAAAATCATAAGCAAATAGCAGAAAGATTTTTGATACTCAGCCAAGACTATAGTAGAATCAGCGCTACCTATCAAGACAAAAATTTTGAATTAGCCGATTTATTGGCAGCACTGGAAAAAATTTCGGAAGAACATCATAAGCTCCTTAAAGAAGGACAAGTTTTTCCCACAAATTATAGTGACTATCGAGAAGATAGCAAAAAGTGGTATCACTTTAACGTTTGTGGGCTTTAAAACAACCAAGAAGCCTAGTACAGGAGGGCGGAAATTTCCATACCACTCGAAGCGGAGCTTCGGGGCAT
>CAYFOB010000462.1:0-3800 GCA_964344525.1 uncultured Thiomargarita sp. | reverse complement strand
TTTTTATTAAAATATCATAATATTCTAATTAACTAACTTGAACATCGAGTATAAGAAAAAACGGCATTTGTAGATAGCAATCCACAGATGAATAATACCGTTTTGAGCCAACTTTTCTTCATTGTATTCTCCATTAGTTCTTTGAGCATTAAATATTTTCTTCCATTTGCCTAACTTGGTATTTCACAGGTTCCCGTTTATCCTTAGAACCATTAATTTTTTTAAGTTTTTTTCTCAGTTTTTTTTCCTCAGTGCTGTTAAGAGCTGGACTAGTGCAGGATGGCGGAAATTTCCAGGCCACCTACACTCGAAGCAGAGCTTCGATGAATGCATTCCCAAGCAGGAGCTTGGGAACGAGAATAAATAGGTTTTCTCGTTCCCAAGCTCCCGCTTGGGAATGCATGCCCCGAAGCTCCGCTTCGAGTTTTCTTCCAATTTCCGCCCTCCGGCACTAGCAGCTTTAGTGATGACAGAACGCGCATAAATTTTAAAATCATCTAATTGAGACAAAAGTTTATCAATAGTCACATTAATTTGACGAAACGATTTAACTAAGTCAGAACCTTTTAATTCAATGAGGTAAGCGGTTTTATCAGTGCAATTTAAAATCATAAAATCGCATTTTTCCCCTGTTTTGATAAAGCAATTATCAATCCTAATTTTGCAACAGTGCCGTATTTTCTTATTAGATGCACGGTATTCTTGTCTATTTCCTTTATCTTTTGCGACTATTATGGCTCTTTCATCGCAAAATTCTGTGCAATCATCAGCTTCAAAAATGTCATTGCACATTATTCGTCATCCATATCAAATAATTTATCATATCTCTCATTAATTATTCGTGAAGCATTGTCAATTTTTTCTGCTTTGATCAACTGAAGTTCTTCGTCCATAATAGATTCCCAAGTGTTTTCATAAATAAAATAAGCGGCAGTTCGTTCTGGATTGATCCAAAGTTGTTTATCCACAATATTCGACACTGCTTTATTATTGGCACCTATTTTATAGGCGTATAAAAGGTTATTAAAGGCAGAGAGAATATAAGGGCTGTGCGTGGTAACAATCACTTGATTATCTCTCACATTAGCCAATAAGCCAATTAACTCAACAATGTCATTTTGGGCTTCAGGATAAAGATGCGCTTCTGGCTCTTCAAAAATCACAAAAGCCTTTGTTTTGTCTAAGACATATTTAAAAATCAGTAATAAGATCCAAAGTGATTCTTGTTGTCCAGACGATGAATATTGTAGTTTGGTAAATTGATTATTACCAAAATAAACTTTTTCGCCACTAGAATCTGCTTGATATTCGCCTTTTAAAATGTTTTTGATAATAGTTGTCGCCAGTTTTGCTCGTTCAAAATGACTACCATCAGCCATCAAATGATTTTTGTCTTCAATCAAGCTTAATAAATCATTTTTGAAAAAAGGTCTTAGATGATTGATCCTTTCTACAAAAGATTTCATACAAAAATCCATCAAATGATGGTTAATATTTTGAATTTGCTCTGCTAAAGTTGCAAGTAAACTTCTACCCGCTGGAATAAAAATAGCCGTTCGATTCTCTTCAAATAATTTATTAATCTGCTTTTCAACCTTTAAACGGTGATTTTTTTGTTCTGACTCAACCCACAACCAATCACTTGTGGCGATATGACGATCCACTTCAGAAAGTTTTTGATTATATTCAATGACAAAGCTAAATATTTGGCGTAATTCATCTAAAAATTTTTCATTGAAATCAATTTTAACATTAAAGTTAATCCGTGCCTCTTTATTTTTTAACGAAAGGGCAACTTTTTTGTCAGAAGCATAGTGGTACTCCATTAAAAAATCGGGGGTATAATTAGTTGGACCAAAAAAATCCACAAAACGTAGTTTTATCTCTGCTATAAATTCAGTCAGCGCTTGTTCGGAAGTTTCAATAGGTCGTGTTAAATATCCCCTTTCCATCTCATAGATAAATTTCATCAACTCATCTTTGAGATTCTTAAAGAAGAAAAGAGATTTACTAAGGGTACTTTTACCACTGGCTTGAGGACCAATAAAAAACATAATGTCTTTTATTTGAGCATCAAAGTACTTGATAGGGCCAAAATTTTTTAGGGATATGTTTTGCATAATGATAATTTTTTTTACCATCAGAGGTTGTTAGAAATACTATTTTTTCAAAAAATAGTATTTCTTTTAATAAAGCCTTACTCAAGAAATGTCATGCTAAGCACTTCCTCATTATCTTCCAAAACCTCATGAATGAGTCCTCTCCAATTTTGATGAAAATCTCCCATACCTGTGTCTGCTTCATAGAGGGTTTCAAGACCAATATCTAATAATTCTACCACAAGATCACGTTGTCTTCTAAATCTCTGATTAATGAGGTGATATAGTCTTGATCTGCTAAAAATCGAATTGAATAGCCCATGACGACACCCGTCAAGAAAGTTGTTTTATCTGAGATAAATTCTTCCCTGTTTGCAATTTCAAGCATTTCTGACGGTGAATCAGGGCGCGTCATAGCAATACCCAACCCAAAGCCTGAATAACTATCTAATCGACGGATGTTTGGTACATTGTTTAGGGCTTCTTTTAGAAAATCGGTATTTTGCCCCCCAAGTATCCAAAATGATCTACCTGCACCATGAAAAAAAGCTGAGGCATAAAGTGGTGGTAATTCGTTGCCTATTTGAAGAATTTCTGGATTTCTCCCATAATGAAAAAGTCCAACTGAAAAACCAAAACCTTCACAAAAATAGCTACTTTCAAAAAGATTGAGTGTCTGTAAAATCGACAATATTTTTTCAATATTCACGCTAGGATTTAAGCCATGCCACATGCCCGCACCACCGTAATGCAGTCTTGTGTATTCTTTGCCCAATTCAATGGATTTCCTTTTAAATTGAGTATAATCTTGTTCTATTGAGGTATCAATGGCAGCGCTAATGGCCATACCAATCCCTTCTTGAAAAAAAGCGCGTTCGTAAGGTTCTAGTCCTTTAATCAGATTCATCGTTTGGTTCAGTGGTGTATCTTGGAGAACTGTCATAAACCCATGGATCATATTGTAGGCGACAAGATTTGATAATGTGATATTGCTTTTATCAATAGCGCCCAAATCAGACATATCTACATAGTCTAGGGTATCCTTATTTCTAAAAAAGGGTAAGTTCCGAGTGAGCCAAGAAAAAAGTTTTACATTGCTAGCATCGGTGGTTTTTAATTTCAAATGCTCACCAATGCCTTTCTTCGAGGCGTTCACCAAAGGAATTAAGCGTTCTGGCAATTCTTCTAGCCAAAGAATTTCCAAATTTGTATCAATTTCCCCAATGGAATTGTCTGGGTTGTATAAATCCAAAATGGATTTATTGATTTTAGCGTCATTTAACGCCAATCTGGCTTCTAAATCAGGGTGTTTTGGAAAGTAGGTTAATCCCTCTTCCCAGGTTTTTCTAGCTTCCTTGGTTTGATTCAGTTTAACCAATGCATCACCTAACCTAATGTAGGGCAACAAGTGAGACGGTTTTTGCGGCAGATCCTTTTGGATTTCTATACATTTCTGAAAATAGGAGATTGAATCTTCATTTTTTTCAAAATAGTCAGGCCAGTGCAAATAATTCATGCCAATACCGTAATTAGCAATCCAATTATCAGGTTCTTGATTGAGCACTTCTCGAAACTGAGCAATTGATCTTTTTGAGAGAAAACCGGCCCCCATTGGACCCACTAAAGGAATTTTATCAATAAAAGCAAAGGCGAGATTAAATCGGGTCCCATTTTCAACAACTCTGTCATTGGTTTTTTCTT
>CAYFOB010000461.1:0-3814 GCA_964344525.1 uncultured Thiomargarita sp. | reverse complement strand
CCTCGCCACAGGCATTCCCAAACAGAGTTTGGGAACGAGGATGCGTAACAGCCTTTTTTAAATTAAAAAATTAATTATGAAAAAAATACATATGAAAATCAAAAAGTGGTTAGCCCTTGTCGGTTTTATCAATATTAAAGTTTCCCCTACTGTGTCAGTACTGACTCTAAAACATTTGGACATGGTTGTAGGAGGTAGTGATTGATTTATACTTATATCACAATTTACGCTTAGCCTTTTCTAAATCCCCGAATAAAAGGGGACTTTCTGTTTTGAAGTCCCTCAATTATTTGGATCAACATGATTATTTCTGCTTTAATACAAGCAAAAAGGTAGACCAATTTCCAAATTAAAATCCGATTGAATTGATCTGGGCTAAAGTTAAAAGTTTCCTAAAGAAAGCGGTTATTTCTAACACTGAAGAACTTTATCAAGCCATTGCAGATGCTTTGAAAACAATTACTCCAAATTAAGCTAGAAATTGCATTAACCACTGCCTCTAAAAAATGTCTTTTACTCAAGCGGGAAACACTATACTATAAAAATAATCTTTAACAAATCCTCGGCAACGGATCATCCTCCAACTCTTCCAAAAAACGTTCCCCACCGAGCGCCGTTTCAAGTATCAAATGCGGTTGTCCTTCTTCCAACACACCGATTTTCGCAGCCTCCTGTCCATCAGGTAATGCACGCAACGCTGCCAATGCAATGTCGGCTTGTTGCTCTGATACTACGGCAACAATACGCCCTTCGCATGCGAGATAATAAGGATCATAACCCAGCATTTCACAAACAGAACGCACAGGATCACGAATCGGAATTTGTGATTCAAAGAGTTTGGCACTCAGTCCGGTGCTGTGACAAATTTCATGGAGCACCGTTGCCAATCCGCCCCGGGTGGGATCACGCATAAATTTTAGGCTTGGAATTTGCCATAAGGCTTGTGCGAGTGGCAAGATGTTGGCACTGTCTGACTGTAAATCGCCACGCATCCCAAATTGTTCTCGGGCGAGCATGACTGCTGTGCCGTGATCACCGATGCTGCCGCTAACAAGGATGACATCTGAGGGCAATATTTTGTCCATGCCAAGTTGAATGCTTTTGTGGCGCAGTCCCACCCCCGTTGTTGCGAGATATAAACCACCACCTTCCCCCCGCGCCAATACTTTGGTATCACCGGCTACGATAGAAACATTGGCGGCTTTAGCGGTTGCAGCTAGGCTGGCGATAATGCGATCAAGCTGCGCCACTTCCATACCTTCCTCAATAAATGCATTGAGCGTTAAATATTTGGGCACTGCACCGCTCACGCTTAAATCATTGATTGTGCCATGCACCGCTAAACTACCAATATTTCCGCCCGGAAATTCGAGTGGTTTAACTGTAAATCCGTCTGTTGTCACCATCAGCGCTTGGTTGCAGTCTATGGGAATCGTAGCGGCATCAGCATTGGTATCTACGTTGCTGAGGTGATAGGCAAATAAGTTGTCAATCAACTCGCGCATAAAACGTCCGCCATTACCATGGGCGAGTTGGATATATTGCTCTGTTAACCTCTTGTCTGTCATAAAGTGTCTTGCACAGATTGTTTAAGAATATTGCAAAAAAAGGATTGTTCGTCTTTTAATGGAACCACTTTTTTAATAGTCAATTGCACCTTGCTGTTTTGGTGAAGAGATATGGCGGCTTTGTGATGTTGAGTGGGTTGCAATAGCCAAAATTGCCACAAAGATGGATCATCATGCAATCGTGGATCAAAAGAAATATCTAAGGGCTTGTTGTCTGAAATATGAAAAGTAAATTGTTCAAGTGGTAATGATAAGCCCATGCCACATGCTTTGATATATGATTCTTTGAGTGTCCAATATTCAAAGAAGCGAGTACGTTGTTCTATTTCTGGCACAGCATATAAGTCATTGACTTCTTGGGTAGAAAAAAATCTATCAGCAATTTCCACAGAGGGACCATTTCGCGCCATATCTTCAACATCGACTCCTATATCCTGTTTCAAAACAACACCACACATAATCAAGCCATCAGTATGTGAAAGATTAAAGCGAAGCGGTGGTATGCCTTCTGAGCTTATAATTTCTGGTTTACCATATTTATTTTTAGAAAAGCGCCAATTTTGTGGCTCTGTGTTGGTGTAGCAAGATAAGGTAGAACGCACCAAGGCGCGAGTAATCAGATATTGGTGCTGATGTTTAGCAAAATGAAAACGTTGCTGTTGCGCTTGTTCTTCTGGTGTCATCAATTTTTGATAAGCAGATAATAGCGCAGCATCCTGTATTTCCTCAGGAAAAGCGAACCACAAATGAACTTCATTATCAGAAAGTGTCTGCATAATAGTCTTGTTAAAAACGCCAGTAAGGTCCTGCATTTTTTTCAGTGATTCCCTCTGGGGCTGGTAAAATTTGACGAAAATAGGTTTGCATACCGTGACTTTGATTCCAATTTCTTGGATATCCCAAAGAAACTTCTTCAAAACGTACACCATCTCGATAATCGGTGGCACGCAGATGTAGATGACCAGAAACCACCACCGAGGCCTCAAAACGAATATGCCAATTTTCGGTACGTCGCGTACCACACCAAATGGAAAAGCGTGGAATTTTGAACAATCTGACTAAATCTTGTCGCAAAGGAAAGTGATTAATCAAAACGCGCGGAATGCCAGTAGGTATTTCACGCAATCTTTGTTCAGAATAGTCACATCTCGCATGGCACCATTCTCCACAAGAACGGTATGGCATAGGATTAAGGTAATATTCATCAGTACAAACCACACCACTCTCTGCAGCCCACGCTACCGCATTTTTTAATGATATATTATCTGGGCGAAAACTGTAATCATACAAAATAAATAGTGGCACTAAATAGTGACTTCCCCCTTCGCCTTGCCAGAGAGGATAAGGATCTTCAGGCGTTAAAACACCAAAATCATGGCAAATCGAAACCATTTGTTGATACTTTTTTTCTCCTTTGGCATCATCCCCCCTCATCCAAAGATCATGATTGCCAGGCACCCATAATAATTGGGCAAAGCGTTGAGTTAAGTGAGTTAATCCAAAACGTAAATGTTCGGGGGAGCTACAAATATCTCCAGCAAGGATTAACCAGTCATCGGGAAAAGCTGGCAAAGTTTCAAGGGCATCATGGTTAATTTGATGATCAAGATGTAAATCGCTGGTTGCATAAAGTTTCATATCTACTGTTTTTAAGAAGGGATAAACCCCAACTCGGTTGTCGGTTTTGATTTATCCGTATAAGTAATCGCTTTCCGTTATTGTAAGGGGGAACGAAAGTCCCTAACATCAGTTATTCATTTATTGGGTAAGCAATTGACAGCCATCTATTTTTCCTAGTTTTTTGTCAAACGTAAACAATTCTAACTTTTCATTTCAGTTTGTGTTACCTCTTGCGGATCATCAATCAAGATTCTCACCAAAATATTGGTATCAATTGCCTCCATCAATAGCGCCTTCTGCAATCGCGTTTTCCATTTCTTCTAAACTCACAGAATGAGTCGCCTGATATAACCCACAAACCGCTTCAACTTCTGTCAGGGGCATTTTTCCAAGCTTTGAGGATTTTTCAACAAATGGCGTAATACGTGCAACAAGCTGTTTTATATCTGTAATAATCACATCTTCGTCTGCTTGTAAATATTGCCGTAACAAAGAGAGTGATAAATCATTTTGATGTAAATCAACATAAACAGACATCTGCTTTTCCTTTATTAACTGATGTTACGCATTTTTGTTCCAAAACCGTGAATAACTACAAGGATTACTTTTAAGAAGGGATAAATCAA
>CAYFOB010000460.1:0-3821 GCA_964344525.1 uncultured Thiomargarita sp. | reverse complement strand
AGCGTCAGGCTGAGGAGCGAGCACGCCAGTTGGCTGAAGAAAAGCGCAAAGCTGAGGAAAAGCGTCAGGCTGAGGAGCGAGCACGCCAGTTGGCTGAAGAAAAGCGCAAAGCTGAAGAGCGAGCACGTCAATTAGCTGAAGAAAAACGTCAAGCTGAAGAGCGTCGATTGGCTGAAGAAAAGCGTAAAGCTGAGGAAAAACAGAAAATTGAAAAATTGGCGCGTTTGGCTAGAGAGGCTGAGGAAAGACGGAAAGCGGCTGAACAAGAACGTTTGGCAGATGAGAAAAGACGGAAAGCTGCAGAAAAACAAAATCAGATTGTAGCACTTATTCAGCAGAAAGTGGAAGAAAAATGGAGACGTCCCAGTGGGCATTATGGGGGCTTGTCCTGTGTAATAGAAATACGTTTGAAACCGGGGGGGGCTGTGAGAAAGGCGACGCTTGTAACCAGTAGTGGTAACAGTGTTTTTGACACTTCGGCTGTCAAAGCGGTTTATGATGCTTCACCGCTACCAGTCCCTTATGATGTATTTGGTGATTTTAGACATTTTCAATTTATATTTAGCCCGTAAGTAGGAGATCATGCGTACATTCTTATTTTGTTTGTTAACTTATTTGGCCAGCCACGCCCATGCTATTTTAACTATCGATATCACAGGTGGTACAGAAGAAGGTGGACAACCCATCGCTATTGTCCCCTTTGCTTTACAAGCTGGTATGTCGGCGCTGCCTGAAGATATTGCCAAGATTATCTCTGATGATTTATACCGCAGTGGGCGCTTTGCGATAATGCCTGTACACTCCCTACCAGAACAACCTTCTAACTCTAATCAAATTACGTTTTCACGTTGGCAAGCTGTTGGGATGCCACATTTAGTGATAGGGCGTATTACCGGTGGAGAAAATAAGTACAGCGTTGAATTTCAATTATTTGATGTGGCTAAAGGTGATCGAATCATCGGTTTTCGCTATTCTGCTAATACCCAAAATCTGCGACAAATCGCTCATCAAATCAGTGATAAGATTTATGAAGAATTGACGGGAGAACGTGGGGTGTTTAGTACTCGGATTGTTTATGTCACCATGCAGCGCGACGGGGCACAAGCGGAATATCACCTGTATATTGCTGATGTTGATGGGGCTAATCCACGAGACATGTTGAAAAGCACAGAACCGATATTATCACCCAGTTGGTCCCCCGATGGGCAACGCATTGCTTATGTGACTTATGATACCATCGGTAAAAGAAAAGGTATGGTGATTTATGTACAGGAGGTTAGCACCGGGCAACGCACTATCGTGTCAAAAGAGCGGGGGCTAAATGCTGCCCCAGCTTGGTCCCCTGATGGTACACGTTTAGCTTTGACTTTATCAAAAGATGGCAACTCTGAAATCTATATCCAGAATTTGCAAGATAATACTTTAACTCGCTTGACGGATCATAGTGCTATTGATACGGAGCCTGAATGGTCCCCTGATGGAAAATCTTTGGTATTTACATCAGATCGCGGTGGACGAGCACAGGTTTATCAAATGTCAGCCCAAGGCGGTAAAGCACAACGTTTAACCTTTAAGGGCAGTTATAATGCCCGTCCACGTTTTTCACCAGATGGCAGTCAACTGGCTTTGTTGCATTATGATGGTCAGGGATATCGGATTGCAGTGCTGGATTTAAAGAGCAAAAAAATAAAAGTGCTCACCCAAACTTCTTTAGATGAATCGCCCTGTTTTGCGCCAAATGGCAGTATGATTCTCTACACGACAGGGACATCGTTAGCAGCAGTTTCAATAGATGGGCGGGTGCATCAGCGTTTGGCAGAGGCACGCGGCGAAGTGCGAGAACCCGCTTGGTCTCCCTTTTCCAAATAATCTCTGAAAAGCAAACCTTGCACACTCTTTGAAATTTGCCTTAAAGGAGCATTTTTTAATGAACAAATGGCGTAATTTAGTACTGATGTTATTAGTGCTTGTTTTGGTAGGATGTGCTAATAAAGGCCAAGACAAACAGAAAAATAATCAAAAATATGCCCCTCCTCCTCCTATTTTGGAGCAAACGACAACGGCACCGGCTATTCCTTGCGCTTTTCCCTGTACATCAGAGCCAGAACAATTGCCTGTGCCAATCAAAATGGGAACAAAAGTTAACCTCCCTATCAAGCGACTCATCTACTTTGAGTATGATAAGAGCGATATTACCCCTGAGGCTCATGCCATACTTGAAAAACATGCAACTTATCTTAACAAGCATCCTGATGCTTTTGTCCGCTTGGAAGGGCATACTGATGAACGTGGATCACGCGAATATAATTTAGCTTTGGCTGAACGGCGTCTTGAGGCTGCCAGAGAAACGTTGAAAATTTTAGGTGTCCATGATGATCAATTGATGACTTTAAGCTACGGTGAAGAATTACCTGTTTCATTTGATCAGGAGGAAAATGCTTGGTTGCTTAACCGCCGAGTTGAGTTGGTTTATCCTTAATTTCCAACACGCCCCAAGGCACCCACAATGTGGGGTTCGGGGTGTGTCTTAACTGTCAGAAAATTTTCCTATGTTAATCAAAAAACACTTATGTTTCATAGCCCCCATGATGCTGCTTATTTTGGCGCAACCGCCAGTGATAGCAGCAGATGTGCAAGTACGGTTGATTCGCCTCGAACAACAAATAGCTCAGTTGCGGCAAATAGTGTTGGCTCAAAGACAGAAAATTTCTCAACAGCAAAGAGACATACAAAATTTACAAGGTCAGGTAGAAGTTTTGAACTACCAGTTAGAGTTTGTGACAAACTCGCAAGAAGAGATGGTTTTTGACCTAGATAAACATGCACGCGAGCTAGACTCAGTCACAAAGTCGCAAAAAGAGATCGCTTTGGTTTTAAAGAAGTATGAAGGACAACAAATGCCTGTGGCGCAACCCTCAACAGAATCACCAAAGCCCTCAAAACCTTTAGATGAGCCACCTTCAAATTCGGATGTGTCCCCAAAACCAATTGCACAACCTGCAGTGCAGACTGACAGACTGACTTATGAACAAATAGTAGAATTGATTGAAACAGATCAATATGATAATGCTATTCCAACATTAAAGGCATTTATAAAAGAGAATCCCCAAAGTTCTAATGCTGATGATGCTCAATATTGGTTAGCTGAAATTTATTTTGTTCAGAAAAAATTCGACTTGGCGCTGATTGCCTTCAGTGCTTTGCTGGAAGAGTATGTGGGTAGTCCAAAACATGGAGAGGCACTGTTAAAAATCGGCTATATCTATTCTGAGCAGGGAGATTACGTAACAGCAAGGGCGATTCTTCAACAAGTTAAGGAAATTTATGCTGACACTGCTGTTGCTGATTTAGCAGGGCAACATTTACAGGAAATTCAGGATAAAAAATAGACTTGTCCCTAAATAATTTTGAACTGTGATTCTTATGATTTCTAAAAAAGCTGTCGTACTCGTTTCCGGTGGGTTAGATTCCGCCACCACACTAGCTATCGCCAAATCACAAGATTATGCTTGCTATGCACTCAGTTTTGACTATGGGCAACGTCACCGTGTTGAATTACAAGCGGCGCGTCGGGTTGCAGAAAGTTTAGGAGTCGTTGAACATAAATTTATTCATTTGAATTTAGACAGCATCGGTGGCTCTGCGCTGACTGATAGCCAAATTAATGTGCCTGTGTCAGGACTTTCTAGCGAAATTCCAATCACTTATGTTCCTGCTCGTAATAGTGTGTTTTTAACCTTAGCGCTTGGTTGGGCTGAAGTGTTATCAGCCTATCATTTATTTATTGGTGTGAATGCTGTTGATTATTCTGGCTATCCGGA
>CAYFOB010000459.1:0-3830 GCA_964344525.1 uncultured Thiomargarita sp. | reverse complement strand
ATATAACTTTTTGTTAGTTTTTGTTAGCTAATAAGGTACTATGTGACAACCGTCTTGATGAATCGGAGTATTACAGCATTATCTCCTCATTTGGAACAGATCAAGCCTTTTTCCAATATTTTGTGAAATCTTTACGCAACTATCAAGGTAAAACTTGCCAAAATCGCAGCTTTTGTAAATCAAATCCTTATGTAAAGCATCACCCTGACGTGTACAACTATTGGTTACCATTAATCCGATTTTTACATGCTCGAAAAAAACACCTTCGCGCAGCCATACCTGTGCCAAAAAATGAAGAAAAAATCTTATTGACTCAACAAGAAATATATGACTTGCGACAACGCGCACAGAAAGCGCAACAAGAAAGGCGCTGGTTAGTGGCGCTGGAATTTTGGTCACGTATTGAGCAAGGAAGTCGTGGGCGATGGTACCGGGAGGCGGCATTAGCGCGCATAAAGGCACTTGAAGAATTGGGCGAATTGTTTTTAGCAAAACGCCTATTACAAGGAGTTTATCTTGATTCAAATGATCCGCTATTAGCCCAAGAAGCCTTTAAAAAATTATTGATCCGCTATGATGAAGAGCAAAATCCTGTTGCTAAAATACCCTTGTTGGCGACAGAAGTGATTCGTAACCCAACGCCAACCCTATTCAATCAATTAGCGACCCTTTTGATGGAAACAGGCTATGATAGCCATGCTTTTATCATAGGCATGGCATTGCCCTGTGCATTACGCCCGCATACTGTGATGTTAGAGCTCACTTATCATAATGGTTGGTGGCATACCTTTGAGCTATTATTGCCGTGGGTATCAAAAAAAGAGCAAAAAATCTGGCAAGGCTATCGTGCTCAACGACAGGGTGATTATGAGGCTGCGCTTGATTTTTGGAAAAAGGCTGGCGCAAATGAATTGGCGGAAAGTTTCAAAAAAGGCTTGCAAATTCGCAAACAACTCCATACCTATGCCAACAGTTTATTAGCCATTGATCATCGAACCTCTCATGCTCAATTTCAACGCGGACAAGCCGCCATTCAAGCGTGGGAAAAATGGCAAGCCGCGCATCCGGGACCCACAAAATGGGAAACCGCCATAGAATTGGTCAAAGATTTTGCCCGTAGTGAATTTATCTATGGCATCGAACAAAACCAGTTTTTTCAGCTATTTATCAGTCGTGTTGATCGCCCAGTAAAACTGCACATTCCTGGACCATTACGTGTGCGCCTTCAATTTCGTACCTTACATGAGCCAAACGATAATCAGCCATTAGATGCCTGGGTACATGTCAAAAAATTAAACAAGCTACATCCCGTGCGCTTAAATAACATTTTGCCCAGTGATGGACTACGCATTGTGGGAGATCATCAAAAGTTGGGGCGCCAAACGACGCGCGAATTTGAATTTGGTCCTGGGCTCCATGAAGTTGAAATAGCAGTCGTCAACCTGCCTGTCGCTCTCAAAATAGAGGCGCAAAGACCAAGACTACCGTTGGCAGTATTACCGCCCATCACCGAAGAAACCTTGGCTGCTATCCTAACACGACCCAATTTCCATGATACACACGCATTGCTGCTTAAAATCAATGAAAAAAGCAAACCTGAAAAAACAAGAGGCGTTTTTCAAGTCACCGAACCCAAATGTGGCTGTCTCAACTGTGTTTATCTTATTCCGCAGTGTATTGCCATCGACGATCAAAATTCATTGTTTCAAAGACAGCGTGTTATTGACTACGATTCGCCCATGCTGCAAAGACATTTGGAATGTTGGCGAGCAAGGGCTATGAACGATCCCCCAATAGGCACCGCAGCGTACCACGAATCACAAGTTGCAAAACACCTCGCAGCGGGAGATTATGCGGCAGCGTTAGCAGAACCCTTTATCAAAGATGACAACGGCATTTTCAAGCGTATGACGTTATTGCTATGGGTGGCAGAACAACAGCCTTCGCAAGTACAATCGTTAGTTGTTAAAGGAGAATCACTGTTTAAGCGTTATCCCAAAACACCACAAATATACAGCTTGCGGTCAGCCTTACGCGCAAATCATAGTTGGAAAACCTTGGGCAACATTGAAAGCAGTGCAGGATTCAACTTTATCGCTATGCGGGGTTGGCAACCAGGAAAACCAGTTTTGCGTGTTCGCAAGGCGCTGTTGAAAAATGTGGCAGAAGATGAACAAGTGGTAATGGGCTATAACCCCCTGGGTTTATCCATGCTTAATTTAAGCCCGACGACTCTCCAATTAACATTGCGCATGGATGACGTAATTCACTTTCAACCTGTCCCCATGTCAGTGCTTTACTGGTTGAATGATGAACCACAACAACGGTTACGACTAACCCCCATGCAGCCCAGTCACACCTTACAACTCAATATCCCCAGAGGAGAACATATTCTTTATGTGGCAATTGAAACACCAGTGGCTAACCAATTTTTGCGCCTTCGGGTGAAAGAACAGGGACGCGAGAATACGCTTTTGTTTCAAGAATATGAGCGCAGCTACCACATCGCCACACCTGAAGAGCCTGTTGTTGTGAATGTACTAGGACCCAATTGGATACGCATTGATGAATGGCATCCGGCTCATATTGACAGTCGTTTTAAAGAAATCGGTGAAGGTTGGCATACACTGAGATTTGCGCCTGCCAAAGGGCAAATGTTACTGCGCTTACAAGAATTTGTGCCAAAAGATCAAAAACCACCTGAAGTGCAATTACGACACATTGGTTTTGTCGCAAAATCGCTACCAGAACCACTATTGTCTGTTTATGAAGAAGGCTATAGCGAAAAATGGCCAAAATTGTGCGGCGACGATTGTATCAAATACGATTTTCCACTCCAATTGCAATTGGATGTTGGAGACGACATTTCTTTAAAAGAACAAAGAGAAGACAGTCGGAGTTTCACCGCCTCATTGCAACGAGAGCTCAATACAGATGAAGATGAAACCCGATCCCAAGATATTTTAGAATTGCGCACCACTTATCGCACTTTTGATGAAGTGGATAGGCACTATTTTAGATCACAATGGCTGGCGCGTTTCAATGAATACGGTGACCTAACGTTGGGGGCCAGAAGAACGCTCCACTATAAACATGCCCAGGGACGTTTATTTGCCAAACGCCTTTCTGGCTCACTTTATGGCACAGAAATAGATGATAAAATAGAATGGCATGGACTCATTAGTGGCTCAGTGTCACAACATTGGACATTTAATTTCAAATTTTACCATGTGCCCAGCTTTAGCGGTTTTTTTCGTAAGCTCAGTTTGACTAAAACGCCTAAGGGCTATGAAAATCGCATAGACAATGATGTCTTTAGTGACTATAAAGCCAATCATCTTTTTGGCATTGCAATCGCTGACACATTTACCTATGAACCTTGGCGGGACACTCGGCTACTAACACGATTCAAATTCGCAAGCAATGAAGATTTAAATCTCCTAAAACCCGACTATTTCCGTTTTCAAGCACAATGGCAACAACTTTTGGGCGATGCCGAACTCGCCTTAGGTTATCGCCACTACCACTATTGGGCAGATAAAGATAGGGCAGAAAGTGTCAACCCTCATGGGTGGACATTGGATTTCAGTTGGGATCTTTGGCATAATGATCAATCGCGCTGGGAACTGGGCGTCAAAATGGATCAAGATTTAGACAATTATGAAATACAAGGCATGCTCTACCTTTCTTGGCATGACACCCAAGGACGTGGCTATCGAGATTTCTTACCTGGTGAAGTCAACTTCTTGAATTTACGAGAAAAGCACATACCTAAGACTCGATGTTCAAGTTAGTAAATAAAAATATTATTAAGTACTAATATAGGAAAC